>CAYOIG010000553.1:0-1714 GCA_964403915.1 uncultured Myxococcaceae bacterium | reverse complement strand
CAAGGAGCTGCACGACGCCATCGCCCGCGGGTTCACCACTTACGGCATGCAGACTTTCGACCAGTCGCTGATGCACCTGGTCAAGACCGGGCTCGTCACCTACGACGAGGCGCTCAAGCACGTCTCCAACGCCGACGACTTTGCGCTCCGCTTCCGCGGTATCGCCTCGACGTCGGACGGCACCTGGGACGACTTCGAGCGCGACGGCGAAGAGAAGGCCGAGGAGCAGGCGACCGAAATGACCGCCACGCCCGCATCGCGCGACAAGGACGATCTCGAGATCGAGCGGTTCTAGACCGTCGATCGGTGACGTGCGGGCGGGACGGGCTCCGCGCCGTCGTTCGCTGCCGCGATGAGCTGCTCGAGCTGCTCTCGCGTGAAGGCGCCGCGCGTAAAGCGGCCGAGCTTGCCGATCGGGAGCGCGAGCATCATGGCGCGCAGCGTGAGCGTGGCGGGCCGGGTCGGGGAGGGGCCGCCGGAGCCGAGACCGAAGGCCGCAAGGAGGCCTCCCGCGGTGGCCTCGATCGCGGCGCGCGCCTGCGGATCTTCGAGCCAGCGCGAGAGAGGCGTATGCCGGTCGAAGCGTGCGCGAACCGGCGCCACGGCATCGACGTCAATCGTGGTGCGAAGACGCAGGTCGCGCGACGAGGCTCCCACGGCCAGTTCGAACTCGCCGCTCTCGACGGCCCAGGCGCGGATCTCCGGATCCCAGAACGCGAAGGCCCGGCGGTCGAGCGAGAAGCGCAGCTCCCGCTCTTCACCGGGTGAGAGTGCAACCTTCGCAAAGGCCGCGAGCTCGCGAGGAGGCCGGCGAACGCGCGCGGCGAGGTCGGCGACGTAGAGCTGAACGGTCTCGCAGCCGGCCCGCGAGCCGGCGTTTCGCACGCGACACGAGACGGTGACGCCGTCCGCATCGCGTACGCGCGCAGCCGAGACGCGCAGATCCGCGTAGTCGAAGCGCGTGGTCGAGAGGCCGTGGCCGAACGGGAAGAGGGGCGCGATGCCGAGGGCGTCGTGGCCGCGGTAGCCCATGAACACGCCTTCGCCGTAGCGCACGACGCCGGCCTCGCCGGGGAAGTGAAGGTAGGACGGCACGTCCTCGATCCGTGCGGGCCAGCTCGAGGCGAGCCTGCCCGAGGGCGGGGCGCGGCCGGTGAGGACGTCCGCCACCGCGCCCCCTCCTGCCTGACCGAGGAGGCCGCCGAGCAGCACGGCGCGTGTGCGCGCGAGCCACGGTATCACCACCGGTGCACCGGCCGTCACCACGACGACGAGATTCGGCTGCACGTTCGCCACGGCTTCGACGAGGGTGTCGTGGGCAGGCGGCAGGCGGAGGTGGGGACGGTCGAGGCCCTCGACCTCGTGGGAGAGGGGCAGGCCGACGAAGACGATCGCGACGTCCGCCGCGGCCGCCACGCGGCAGGCCTCGGCGAGCGCAACTTCGTCGGCCTCGTGCTCCTGGCCGGTGCCGTCGGCGTAGCAGAGCGCGAGGCCGCCCGGCTGCGCGAGCTCCTGGAGCGCGTCCCATGCGCTGGTCGTACGCGTCGGCACGACCTGCGAGCTGCCTCCACCCTGGAAGCGGGGTTTGCGTGCAAAGCGGCCGATGATGGCGACGCTCCGTGGTGTCGACAGATCGAGGGGCAACACCTCGCCTTCGTGGCGCAGGAGCACGAGACACGCGCCGGCGGCCTCGCGCGCGAGCGCGTGGTGGGCG
>CAYOIG010000552.1:0-2578 GCA_964403915.1 uncultured Myxococcaceae bacterium | reverse complement strand
ATACAGGTGCCAGTCTTCGAGAGGTCGGCTGCCACAGCGTCGCAGGCATCCTTCTTGCGCGACGAGACGTAGACGCGCGCGCCGCCCTCGACGAAGCCGCGCGCGATCATGAGCCCGATTCCGCGCGAGCCGCCGGTGACGAGCACCACCTTGCCGGCGACCGAAAAAAGATCCTTCATCGCTTCTCTCCTCGACTTCGGGTTCTGCGAGCGGGGGAGCGTCGCGGGGCTGCGGCGCCGCCGCAAGCACGCCCCTCGCCGCGGGCGACGGGCCCGATAGACTCGGGCCGCGCACCCCAAGGGAGGATCGTCGATGCTCCCCGTCTGCTCTGCTCGCAGGGCGCTCGCACTCTGCGGCGCCCTCGTGCTGCTCGCCCTCTGCGCGCCCAGCGCTGCCCAGCCCGCGCTCTTGCCGGCGCCGGCCACGCCGTCCGAGCTGGCGCCGCCGCTGGTCGTGCCGCCGGTGCAGCCCTCACCGCCGCCGCCGAAGGGGCCCGAGGACGCACTGGGACGCGGCACACCGCGGTCGGCGGCGGGCGGCTTCCTCGAAGCGGCGCGCGCGGGCGACCATGCAAAGGCCGCCGAGTACCTCGATCTGCGGCGCATCCCGGCAACGCGGCGCGAGGACGAAGGGCCCGAGCTCGCCAAACAGCTCAAGGCCGTGCTCGACAAGACCCTCTGGGTCGATCTCGACGACCTGAGCGACGACCCCGACGGCAATACCGGCGACGGCTTGCCGCCGCGCATCGATCGTCTCGGGAGCCTCGAAACGCGCGAGGGCGTGGCCGACATCAAGCTCGCGCGCGTGCCGCGGGAGGACGGTCAGTCGATCTGGAAGATCTCGGCCGACACCGTGCGACAGGTGCCGGCGCTGCACGCGGAGTTCGGCCTTCCGAGCTTCGCGGCGCAGCTCCCCCCCGTGCTGCTCGAGACGCGCTTTCTCGACATCGCGCTCTGGCAGTGGGCCGGCTTCGCCATCGTGCTGCTGCTGGCCGCCGCGAGCGGCTGGCTCTTCGCGATCGTGCTGCGGCGGCTGGTGCTGGCGCTCGCGGGCGGTGCGCGGCGCAGCACGGCGCGCCTGCTCGAAGCGACCTCGGGGCCGATGTGGTTCGTTCTCACGTTGCTCGTATTCCAGACGGGCCTCCCGCTGGTGGGGCTCCCGCTGCGCGCGCAGCAGATCCTCACCACGATCGTCGGAACGCTCTGGGTCGTGGCGGGCACATGGGTTGGTCTCGGCAGTGTCGAGGCGGTGGCCCAGCGCGTCGTACGCCGCCTCACCGAACGAGGGCAGCTCTCGGCCACGGCGCTGGTGCCCATGGGCCGCCGCATGGCGCGCTTCGTGGTCTACGCGATCGGCGGACTCTTCGTCCTGCGCAGCTTCGGCGTCAACGTGACGGCGCTGGTGGCCGGCCTCGGTGTCGGCGGCCTCGCCGTGGCGCTCGCAGCGCAGAAGACCCTCGAGAACCTCTTCGGCGGCATCACGATCATCGCCGACGCTCCCGTGCGCGTGGGCGATCCGTGTCGCTTCGGCGAGAAGCAGGGCGTGGTAGAGGAGATCGGCCTGCGCTCGACGCGGATCCGCACGCCCGAGCGTACGGTGATCGCCGTGCCGAACGCGGAGTTCGCGACGCTGCAGCTCGAGAACTTCGCACGGCGCGACCGCTTTCTGCTGGCGACGAGGCTCGGCCTGCGCTCCGACACGACGCCCGACCAGCTCCGTCACCTGCTGCGCGAGATCAAGACGCTGCTGGTGGCGCATCCGCTCATCGATCCCGACCCGGCCCGGGCGCGGCTCGTGGGCTTCGGCGTGTCGTCTCTCGAGCTCGAGATCCACGCCTACGTCCGGACCTCCGACCCGGAGCAGTTCTACGCCGTCCGCGAGGAACTGCTGCTGCAGGTGATGGACGCACTCGTCCAGGCGGGCTCGACGCTGGCGGTCGGCCCCCCGGTCGCGCACCCGCCTGTACTCTGAGCCGATTGGCGGCGCGCGACGCGCGAACGGCCGAGCCCGGATCAGTGAACGCCGGGCGTGGCGACCAGCGTGGCCGGGTCGATGCCGAGGTCGCGCAGCACGCTCTCCCACAGGGTTTCGGCGCCTGCCTCGAAGACGAAGTGCGAGTCGACCGGCGCGACGATCCACGCGCCCTGGGCGAGCTCCGACTCGAGCTGTCCTGCGCCCCATCCGGCGTAGCCGAGGAACAGGCGCAGGCGCCCTGGCGGACTCGAAGCGACATGTTTCAGTGTCTCCAGCGAGCCGGCGAAGTGGAGCTCGTCCGTGACCTGGGTCGCCTCATCGAGGACCGCTCCAGCCCCGTCGCCGAGCAGCACCCAGCCCGTATTCGGCTGCACCGGGCCCCCCCAATCGACGAGCGTCGCCGGCGCGCCGCGCCACTCGATCCCAAGGGAGGCGCACAGACCCTCCGCGGCGATCTCGGAGGGACGGTTGAGCACGAGGCCGAAGGTGAACTCGGCGTCGTGGTGGAGCAGCAGCACGACCGCGCGCCGGAAGTTCGGATCGAGGAGCTGCGGCATCGCGACCAGCAGCGCGGGAGCGAGCGGATCGTCGGACACGCGAATAC
>CAYOIG010000551.1:0-1653 GCA_964403915.1 uncultured Myxococcaceae bacterium | reverse complement strand
ACGCTTTGCGCCTTCCACCACCTGCGGGGCGTCCACGCGGGCACGATCGCCTGTCGCGGCCGCGCGCCCGATGGCCTCGTCTTCGAGCTGGGCCTGCGTGCGGCAGGGCCGCCGCTGCTGCGCGCAGGGTCAGGGGACGTGCTCATGAGAGTCTGAGTCAGCGCCGCTCTCCGACGTAGCGCTCGAGACGCCCGGCGAGCTCGTCCGCGAGCTCGCCGAAGCGCCGCACGTCGTGGGGGTCGAGAGGCGCCCACACCGATGCGACCGCCTCCTCGCGCGCGGCCTCGATTCGCGCGAGGGCCTTGCGGCCCTTGGCGGTGAGCCCGTAGTCGCGCTCGCGCGCGTCGCGCTCGGAGATCGAGACCGAGACGAGGCCCTTCTCGAGGAGCTGGCGCAGCACCTTGGAGACCGCCGCCGGCGTGGTCTCGCTCCGGCGCGCAAACAAGGAGGGCAGGAAGCCCGGCGCGGCGATCTGCTCCAGCACCCGCCACTGCTGCTCGGTGAGGCCCGCTTCCTGCGCGAGCTGAGCGCGGCGTTCGGCCAGCAGATCGGCCAGTCGCTGCAGGCCTGCGATGGCCCTGCGGATCTCCTCTCCGCGTCTCTTCAATGCTGCCACTTGATTATATCCTATGGTTAACTATTATCGGTGAGACGATAGCGTGAACCGGAAGGAGACGGCGATGGAGCTCGAAGAATCGATCCGGCGGCAGTTCACGGCGGCGGCGGGCGCCTACGTGGCCTCTGCCGTTCATCGAGGCGGGCCGGACCTCGACGCGCTGCTGGCGCTGGCCGGCGACGTCGGTGGGGCCCGCGTCCTCGACGTGGGCACGGGGGCGGGGGCCACTGCGCTGGCCTTCGCCGAGCGCGGCGCGCGCGTCGTGGCGCTCGATCTCACGCCGGCCATGCTGGAGACGGCGCGCGGACAGGCTGCGGAGCGCGGGATCACGGGCCTCGAGACCCGCCTCGGCGATGCGGCGGAGCTGCCGTTTCCGGACGAGCACTTCGACGTGGTCACCTGCCGGGTCTGCGCGCACCACTTCGGGCGTGCGCGGCGGGCCGTGGCGGAGATGGCGCGCGTGCTGCGGCCCGAAGGCCAGCTGCTCCTCATCGACTCGATCTCCCCCGAAGATCCCGCGCAGGACACGTTCCTCAACGCGGTCGAGCTGCTGCGCGATCGCTCCCACGTCCGGAACTACCGGGTCTCGGAGTGGCTGGCGTGGCTGCGCGAGGAGGGTCTCGCGGCCGAGCACGTGCGCACGTTCCCGACCTTTCTCGACTTCGAGGACTGGACGGCGCGAATGAACACGCCCGCGCACGAGAAGGAGCAGATCCGGCGCCTTCTTGACGGCGCGCCGGACGCCGTTCGCGCGGCGTTCTCGGTGGCCCCGAATCACGACTGGCGCATTCCTCTCGCGCTGCTGCGGGCGCGTCAGCCCAGCTCCCGCAGCCTCGAGAACGGGTAGATGCCGGTGGTGTGGCCATCGCTCCACTCGATCTGGATCGCATAGCGGCCGACGGCGCGGATCGCGACGGGGCGCACGTCGGCGGGCACGGACGCGGCGTCGAGCTGTCCCTCGCCCGTCCATTCGTTCACGCAGTGGGCGCAGCCGCAGGCGAGACGGAGCGCCCGAACGTCGTACACGCTCCGGTGTC
>CAYOIG010000550.1:0-5021 GCA_964403915.1 uncultured Myxococcaceae bacterium | reverse complement strand
CGTGTTCACCAGCTTCTGCTTGCCGACCCGCAGGTCGCCGCCCTGCGCCCACGGCGCGCCGTCGCGCACGTAGCGCACGGGGTTCACGAAATCCGGGTCTCCGGTGAAGCTCGGCCGTCCGTACGGGTAGGCCGCGCTGTCGCCGAGGCTCGTGGTCGCGAGCACCGGCACGACGCTTCGCTCTCCCGCCGTCCGCACCAGATTCTTGCTCGTACCGACCCCGGCCTCCGCTGCGTAGAACGCAGCGCGCGCCCGGCTCTGGAAGCCTGCGATCTGGCGATCTTGCGTGACGGTGTCGAGGGCTGCGAGACCGATCATGCCCATCAGCACGAGCATCATCACCGCCACCAGCAGCGCTGCGCCTTCTTCCCTTCGCCGCTCGCCGTTCGTTCTCATCCCAGTAGCCCCCGATTGCCGACGTTGCGCACGCGCACCGTCGTGGAGTGGACGCGCCGCCGCATCTGCGAATCCTGCGGCGTGGCCGCAGGCGCCACGCGATTCTCCGTGGTCTGGAAGGTGCCGCTGGTGAAGGTCGGATCGGTTCCGCGCGTGCGCACGACGAAGTTGAGACGCAGCTCCCGCAGGTTCGAATTGTCCCAGGCCGACGCCGCGTAGGCGCCCGCTGCGCTGCCCGGGTTCTCTCCTCCGTCCACCACGAGGTCTGCGTCCTGGTCGAAGAAGTACGCGACCTGGAGGTCCTCGACGTCCTCGGCGAGCACGAGCCCGTCGCGCAGGAGCTGCGCATTGTTGTTGACCTGATAGATGTGGGCCGGGACGATCACGAGCTGCGCCGCCACGGCGGCGCCGCCGAGCGTCGGGGCGAGGAAGGAGACGCGCACGCTGGTGGTCGAAGGCACGGCCACCACCGTGCCGCAGGCCGCGCCGCGGCCCGGGTTGTTTCGATCGTAGACGATGGCTCCGGCACCCACGCGGAAGTCGCTGTCGTTCGCGCCGTCTCCGTTGGTGTCGTACGCCGGCTGCCCATCGAGCACGATGGTGTCGCCGGAGCCGAGGGAGAGCGTGACCGTGCCCGCGGCGGGAGCGCTCCCGGCGGCGAGGCGGGCTCCGAGCGCCGGCTGGATCGCAGTCGCGGGATCGAGCGCCGAGGCGTCGCTCACGAGGAGCGTGTCGGCGGCGCCCGTCGCGTCGACGCCGCAGACGGCGCCCGCCTCGTCCACCATGAAGCCCGCGAGGCGGATCTCGCGCTCCACGAGGTCCGAGATGGCGCGCAGGTTCTGCTGGGCTTCCGTCACCTGGTCCACCATCACGTAGGTCCGTTGCTGTGTCGTGAAGCTCTGCATCAGATAGACCAGCACGATGCCCATGAGGGCAACGGAGATCATCAGCTCCATGAGGGAGAAGCCGGCCGTGCGTCGGGCTTGCCTCACCATGGGTCGTTGTACCTCGTGCTCGAGATCGTGAGCGTTCGTCCCGGGAAGCTGGGCTCGTTCCAGGTCACGCGTACGTCGACGTTCTTGATCCAGCTCGGATCGACGTTCGTGATCCGCCACGTGACGGCGTAGCTCTGCTCCGTTCCCGGCCCGCCGTCCGGCACGTTGTTCACCGTGACCGGGGCCGTCCAGCCCGCAGTCGCGACGAGCGACGCGTCGGCCCACGCAACGCGCTGGAAGGTCTCCATCTGATCCCGCGCGACCACGGCGGCCTGCGTCGCGTGTCGCCCGGCCCGTCCGCCGTTCATGGCGGTGAGCTGCAGGAGGGCCATGGTGAGGAGGCCGAAGCCGAGAATGGCGAGCGCGATCATCACCTCGAGCAGCGTGAAGCCGTCTGCCCGAGCGTGTATCGCGCGACCTCGTCCCGTGCGCGGCATCAGTTCCTCCACTGGTTGAGGGCCGGGTTCCACAGGTTCACCTGCACGCCGCCGAGCGGGCTCAGCACGATGGCGTAGTCGCGACGTCCGTTCGTGAGGTAGACGCCGCCGCCGCCGGTCCCGATCGCGCCCTCGGTGTAGGGGCCCGTCGAGTAGCCGCGCGGCACGCCGTCCGGCCGGAACACGACCCAGCGCGCCGCCGCGAGGCCGGGAGTCTGGAACGTGCGGCCCGTCGTGAAGTTCGCGACGAGGCCGGTGTCGCCGGGCGCTGCACCCGCGGCGAGCGTCACGCCCCAATTGACGCCCTGTTCGGCACGCACGGGGACCCTGCGCTCGCCGGCGTCGACCTGCCCGTTGGGCGCGGGAAGCGGCCCGGTGCCGTCGTCGTCCTGAACGAGCAGGATGGGCACGGTGTTGCCGCCGTCGTCCACGAGGACTGCACCGGTTGGATCCTGCTGGAAATAGACGATGTGGCTTCGGCCGGTGCGGATTGCCTCCGTGCGCGCGAGGCTCAGCACGTCGGCTACCGCACGCGCGGCCTGCTTCACGCGCTGGTCCTCGAAGTAGCTGCGGAAGGCCGGCAGCGCCATCACGCTCATCACGCCGATGATCGCGAGCACGATCATCACCTCGATCAGCGTGAGTCCGAGCGTCCGCGCGCGGCTTCCCATCGATTCCTCCCGGCAGAGGCCTGCGCCGGGAGAGAGCAAGCGCCGTGCCATGTGCGAACGATCGACCAGGTCCGCGTCAGGCTTGAGATTCCTCGGAGCTCGTGGACTTCGCGCCCGGTCGTTTGCCCCGCACCCGCGTGCGCACCCCGCAATTCTCTTCGCTGCGGGCGGCCGGCAGTCGCAGCACGAAGCAGGCGCCGGGCCCGTCCCCCGCCAGATCCAGCGTTCCCCCGAGCTCTTCCGCGAGGCGCAGCGCGTTAGAGAGGCCTAGGCCCGTCCCCTTCCCGGGCGGCTTCGTCGTGAAGAACGGATCGAAGATGCGCTCGCGATCCTGCTCCGCGACGCCGGGGCCGTTGTCCGAGACCACGCACTCGACCGCGTCGGGCACGCACCGAGGCCCGGCGCACGCGGGATCTTCCCCAGCGCGCACGCGAAGGAATGCCGGGCGGAGCACCAGGTCGATGCGCGGCGCAGAGACGGCCTCCACGGCGTCCAAGGCGTTCAGTCCGAGGTTGAGCAGGATCTGCGCGACCGCGCCGGCGTCACCGAGCGCCTGCGGCACCCCCTCCTCGCTTCGGGTATCGAGCGTGATGCCGCGCCGTCCTGCCTGCGTGCGCAGCAGCCCCGCCGTCTCCTCCATCACCGCGCCGAGATCGAAGGCAACCCGTTCGTGGCTCCGGGGCCGTGAGAAATCGAGCATCTGCCGCAGGATCCGCCGTACGCGCTCGACCTGGGCACCGGCGCGGGACAGGTGCCCCCGTGAGGCCTCGGATAGACCCGGATCGCGTCCTGCGAGATCGAGGAAGGCGAGCAGCGCTCCCATGGGGTTACCGACTTCGTGCGCAACGCCCGCCGAGAGCCTCCCCACGGCCGCGAGGCGCTCGGCGCGCGCAAGACCCGCCTGTGCCTCACGCAGCTCCCGGTTCGTGTGCCGCAGATCCGCCACCGCCTTCTCGAGCTCATCGGTACGCGACGCCAGCGCCGCCGTCATGGCGTTGAACGCGAGGGCCACCTCGGCCGTCTCGCGGGCGCCCCCCACCGGTGCCCGCACGTCGCTGGCTCCCTCGGCGAGCGCCTGGGCTGCCGCTGCCAGGCGCCGGAGCGGAAGGACTACCCGTCCGCGCAGGAGCGAGGCGCCAAACGCGATGAAGATGGCGGCGTCCGCGGCGAGAATTGCGAACGCCACGAGGCGCGGCGTCGCACCGCCGCCCGGAAGCGATGCCGCCGGCAGTCGGGCCACCCAGACGCGGCCCTCGGGATCCGGCGCGACGGCAAAGCGCACCTCACCCCAGGGCGGCCCCATCCGGAGCAGCGGGGCTCCGGCCTCCCTCGCGGCCCTCGCCAGCGCCAGCGAGTCGGCATCGATCGCAGCCGCCACGGGGCCGCGCACGCGCGCCGCGTCGCTCCGCTCGACGCGCCACCAGAGGGTGTCGGGTAGCAGCGTCGGCGCTCCGTCCGGCCCACGCGCCTCCGCCGCGAGGGCCCGCGCGAGCAGCTCTCGCTGCTGTCCCTCGTGATGCACGGCCAGCATGGCGGCGAGCACGGCCATGGCGGCGAGCATGACGAGGGCGAGTCCGCCCAGGATCTCGGCCATCAGCCCGCGGCTCCGTTCCGCGGCCGGCATCTCAGGCCTCGTCGTCGGAGGGAGGCTCGAGCCCGAGCTTTTCGAGGCGATAGCGGAACGAGCGGAATGAGATGCCGAGCAGCGCGGCGGCTCGCTTCTTCACGCCCTTCGCCCGGCCGAGCGCCTCGCGCAGCAGACCACGCTCGTACTCGCTGACCAGCTCCTCGAGGTCGATGACCTCGGCGCTCATCCGCGCGCCGGCCAGCGTCGGGGGCGGCCTCAGGAGCTGGGGCGGCAGCGCATCTGCCTCGATCGCCCCGTCCTTCGAGAGCGCAACCGCGCGCTCGATCACGTTCTCGAGCTCACGAACGTTGCCCGGATAGGGATACGCGAGCAGACGGCGAGACACGTCCTCGTGTATCGAGCGAATGGGCTTTCCGAGCTCGCGCGCATACTTCTCGACGAAGTGCTGCACCAGCAGCGGCACGTCCTCGAGGCGCTCCCGTAGCGGCGGCAACGCGATCTGGATCACGTTCAGGCGGTAGTAGAGATCCTCGCGAAAGCGTCCGGCGGCGACTTCCTCGTCGAGATGGCGATTGGTGGCGGCGAGGATGCGAACATCGACGCGCCGGTCGCTGGTGCCGCCCACGCGACGGATGGTGCGCTCCTGCAGCACGCGCAGCAGCTTCACCTGCAGAGCGGCCGGAAGCTCCCCGATCTCGTCGAGAAAGAGCGTGCCACCGTCGGCCGTCTCGAACAGACCCTCCTTGCCCGACACCGCACCGGTGAAGGCGCCCTTGACGTGGCCGAAGAGCTCGCTCTCGAGCAGGTTCTCGGGAATCGCGCCGCAATTGACGGCGACGAAGGGCGCGTCGCGGCGCGGCGACTGTGCGTGGATCGCGCGCGCGATCACCTCCTTGCCCGTGCCGCTCTCGCCGGTCACGAGGATCGTCGACTT
>CAYOIG010000549.1:0-8588 GCA_964403915.1 uncultured Myxococcaceae bacterium | reverse complement strand
TTCACGACGACGCGCGCTCCTTCCCGCGCGAACGCGAGTGCATGCGCGCGGCCGAGACCGCGGCCGGCTCCGGTCACGATGACGACGCGGCCTTCGCAGATTCCCGCCATTTCCGCCTCCCTTCAGCCGAGCCGCTCGAGGATGGTGACGTTCGCCTGGCCACCTCCTTCGCACATGGTCTGGAGGCCGAAGCGGCCACCGGTGCGCTCGAGCTCGTGCAGCAGCGTCGTCATGAGCCGCGCGCCGGTCGCGCCCAGGGGATGTCCGAGTGCGATCGCCCCGCCATTGGGGTTCACCGTCGCGGGGTCTGCACCGGTCTCCTTCTGCCAGGCCATGACCACGGGCGCGAAGGCCTCGTTGATCTCGACAGCGGCGATGTCACCCATGCGCATTCCCGTCCTTTCGAGCGCGTGGCGGGTGGCCGGAATCGGCGCCGTGAGCATCCAGATCGGGTCTGCTCCCCGACAGCCGAGATAGTGGATCCTGGCCCGCGGGCGACGACCGTGCCGCGCAACGGCCGCCTCGGAGGCGATCAGGAGTGCGGCGGCGCCGTCGGAAATCTGGCTCGCGACGGCGGCCGTGAGCCGGCCTCCCTCCGAGAGGGGCTTGAGGCCCGCCATCTTCTCGAGCGACGTGTCGCGGCGGGGTCCCTCGTCGCGCAGCACACCCTCGATCGGGGCGATCTCTCTCTCGAAGCGCCCAGCGTCGATGGCCCGGATCGCACGCTGATGGCTCTCGAAGGCGAACCGCTCCATGTCCTCGCGGGAGCAGCCCCACTTCTCGGCGATCATTTCGGCCGAGCGGAACTGCGAGACCTCCTGGCTTCCGTAGCGCGCAATCCAGCCCTTCGAGCCGGTGAAGGGATCGGCGAAGCCGAGCGGCTGCCCGGCGAGCATGGCGGAGGAGATCGGAATCGCGCTCATGTTCTGCACGCCACCCGCGACCACGAGATCGCTGGTTCCGCTCATCACGGCCTGCGCGGCGAAGTGGACGGCCTGTTGCGACGAGCCGCACTGGCGGTCGACGGTGACACCCGGAACCTCGTCCGGAAGACCCGCTGCGAGCCAGCAGGTGCGGGCGATGTCGCCGGCCTGCGGGCCGATGGTGTCGACGCAGCCGAAAACCACGTCGTCGACGGCACGCGGGTCGATGCCCGTGCGCTCGATGAGCGCGCCGATGGCATGGCCCCCGAGATCGGCGGGGTGGATCCGGGCAAGGCCTCCCCCGCGGCGGCCAACGGGTGTGCGAACCGCATCGACGATGTATGCCTGTGCCATCTACGCATCTCCTCGGAAGGTTTCGCCCGGGCCGATCCGGGATCCGCTCATCAGCACGGACTGCGCCACCCGGGCGCGGTGGAAGGGCTCTCCGCCCGCATCGAGATCGAGGCTCCAGGCGCGCCGTAGCCAGAGGTGGAGATCCTGCTCCCAGGTGTAGCCGATGGCGCCGTGTACCTGCAGCGCGGTGCGTGCGGCGAGTCGGGCGGCAGTGGTCGCAGCGAGCTTGGCGTGCGAGACGTCCGTCGCGCGCGTCGCGACGCCACGCGCGACCGAGTGAGCCGCCCGGTGGACGACGGGCCGCGCGTATTCGAGCCGCACGCTTACGTTTGCGAGCTGGTGCTTCACGGCCTGAAAGGAGCCGATCGGCGCATCGAACTGGCGACGCTCCCGTGCGTAGGCGCAGGCCAGCTCGACCAGGCGATCGGCGACGCCGATCGCCTGCGCTGCGGTCGCGAGCGCCGCGCGGTCGAACGCCGAAGCGAGAACGCGCTGGGCCTTCTCTCCCTTTGCCACGCAGGTTGCGGGCGACGGCGAGAAGCCGACCGTGAAGAGGCGGCGCGCGGGATCATTCGCAGGCTGGCGGACGAGCGTGACGTCGGCTGGTGCGAGCGCGTGGAGTTCATCCCCGCTCGGGAGCAGGAGCAGGTCGGCGGCGCCGGCGTCGGCGACGAAAGGCAGCGAGGGGAGCCCGACGGCCAGGCGGGCCTCCCCGCCGGCGACGCGGGGCAGCCAGTGCTCGCGGAGCGTCTCCGACGGGATCTCCGCCAGCAGCGGTGCACCGAGGGCTGCCGTCGAGACGACCTCGCCGCCCAGCGCCGCGCGGCCCATCTCTTCCAACAGCAGCACGAGATCGATCTCGTCGCGTCCGAGCCCGCCGTACGCCTCGGAGACGAGAAGCCCCGTCACTCCGAGATCGGCGAGCTTGGCCCACAGCGCGGCATCGTGGCCCGAATCGCTCGCCCAGAGGGCGCGAATCGTCGCCGGCGTGCACTCTTTCGCGAGAAAGTCGCGCAGCGTGCTCTGCAACAGAAGCTGGTCGTCGGTGAAGCCGAAGCGCATGCTCAGCTCCTTGGAAGGCCGAGGATGCGCTCGGCAATCACGTTGCGCTGGATCTCATTGGTGCCGGCGTAGATCGGTCCGGAGAGAGAGAAGAGCCAGCCATCGAGCCAGTCTCCGACTCCCTGCGCGGCGGGCGCCTCGGGAAGAAGGTCGGCACGGTCGCCGAGAATCCGCAGCGCCGTCTCGTGCATCCGCAGATCGAGCTCCGACCAGAAGATCTTGTTGAGGCTGGCCTCGGCGCCGATCTTGCCGCCCGCGAGGAGGCGGGAGACGGTTCGATAGGTCTCGAGGGTGTAGGCCTCGGCGTCCATCCAGCAGGCGACGACCTCGTCGCGAAGGGCCGGCTCGCAGGTGGCGGCGTTCTCGCGATACAGGGCGACGAGCCTCGCGGCCGTCTGCTGAAAACGGGCCGGGCTGCGGAGCATGAGGCCCCGCTCGAAGCCGGCCGTCGCCATGGCGACGTTCCAGCCCTTTCCCTCGTCACCGAGACGATTCGCGACCGGCACCTCGACGTCGTCGAAGAAGATCTCGGCGAAGCCGGTCTCGCCATCGAGCTGCGCGATGGGCCGGACCGTGACGCCCTTCGCGTCGAGGGGCACCAGCACGAAGGTGAGCCCGCGGTGGCGCTCCGAGGCCGGGTCGGTGCGGAAGAGGCCGAAGGTCCAGTCGGCGAAGGCGCCCCGCGAGGCCCAGGTCTTCTGGCCGTTGATGACGTAGACGTCGCCCCGCTGGATCGCGGTGGCCTGGATCGCGGCCATGTCGCTGCCGGCATTGGGCTCGCTCCAGCCCTGGCACCAGACCTCCTCGCTCGCGGCGATCTTCGGCAGGAAGCGCGCCTTTTGCGCCGCAGTCCCGTACTCCATGATGGTCGGACCGAGCAGGAAGAGCCCGTTCTGGTTGACGCGCTTCGGGGCGCCGGCGCGGTAGTACTCCTCCTCGAAGATGAGCCATTCGATCAGGTTGGCGCCCCGGCCTCCGTATTCGGTGGGCCACGACACCATCGCCCATCCGCCTGCATTGAGGCGCTTCTCCCATTCGCGGTGCGCGGCGAATCCGTCTCGCGTATCGAAGGAGGGCAGGGGCTGCCTCGGGGCGTTCGCTTCCAGCCAGGCGCGAGCGGCCGTTCGGAACTCCCTCTGCGGCAGCGTGTAGGTGAGGTCCATCGCCTAGCGCTTCTTCTCGTCGGAGAACGAAGCATCGCGCTTCTCGACGAAGGCGTCCCGCGCCTCCTGAGAATCGGGAGAGGTGTAGAGCTCGAAGGTGAAGCCCTGCTCGAAGCGGTAGCTCTGCTTCACGTCGAGCAGCTCGATCCCGTTCAGCGACTCCTTGGCGAGGCGCACGGCGCGCGGACTCTTGCCGGCGATCTTTGCGGCGAGCTCGCGTGCGGCCGGCAGCAGCGCCTCGCGCGAAACGACCTGCTCGAGGGCACCGAGCCGGTAGGCCTCGGCGGCGCCGATCGGCTCTCCGGTGTAGAGCATGCGGCGCGCCTTCTGCATCCCGAACATCCGCATCAGGTGGGTGGCGGCGCCGAGGGCACCGCGGTCGATCTCGGGCAGGCCGAAGCTGGCGTCCTCCGACGCGAGAACGAGATCGCTCGCGCCCGCGAGCCCGATGCCGCCGCCGAGGACGAAGCCGTGCACGGCCGCCACGACGGGAACGGGGCAATCGTAGACCGCTGCGAAGGCGGCGTAGCAGCCGCGGTTGACCTGGGTGATGCGGCGCGCATCGGCGGCCAGCTCCTTGATGTCGACGCCGGCGCAGAAGCCGCGGCCCTCTGCAGCCAGGAGAACGACGCGTACGGCATCGTCGCGCCCGAGCGCTGCGAGGGTCTCGGCCAGGTGGAACCAGCCCGCGCTCGGGAGCGCATTGACCGGCGGGTGGGCGAGGAGCACCTCGGCCACTCCGTTCTCGATGGCGGTCTTCACGTACACGGCATTCCTCCCGGCTTCTCGAGCGCGCTGAGCCGCTGGCTCGCCTCGGCGACGATCCGCTCCACGAGCTCTTGCACGGCCGGGCGATCGCGGAGCAGCCCCGCGACTTGACCGCTCGGCAGCACGCCCTCGTCCGGCGCACCTTCGACCATTGCGCGGCGGATGAGCACGGGCGCGTTGGCGGCCATGAGCATCTGCGCCCGCGAGAGCTTCTCGCTCTGCCGGAGCGCGAGGGCACTGCGCAGCAGCTCCCGGATGGAGGCGCCACTGAGAGCGCGGTAGGCGAGGGCGCTGCGCAGCGCACGCAGCAGCCGTCGGGGAGCGCTTCCTGCCTCGAGCCGCTGCACGAGATCGTTCACGATCACCCGCTGCGGCAGACCGTCCACCTCGGTCGTGATGCGGATGTCGTCGACGGCGGCGGCGAAGTAGCGCGCGAGGGTCGCCTCGGGGACGGGGCTCTCGGCCGTGAGCAGGAAGCGGGTTCCCATCGCGACACCGTCCGCTCCCCAGGCCAGCGCGGCCGCGAGGCCGCGGCCGTCATAGAAGCCTCCTGCGGCGACCACCGGCACGCGAACGCGGTCGAGAACCTGCGGCAGCAGCAGCGTGGTCGGGACCGACCCCGTGTGGCCGCCGCCTTCGGAGCCCTGGAGGACGATCACGTCGGCGCCGAGCTGCACGGCCTTCTCGGCGTGGCGGGGTGCGCCGACCGTGGGGATGCAGAGAACGCCCGCCTCCTTGAAGCGCTCGATGAAATCCTTGCGGGGCCCGCGGCCGTAGCTCGCGGCCTTCACGCGATGCCGCAGGATGGCCTCGACCGTCCGCTCCGCTCCCGGCGCCTCCATCAGGAAGTTGACGCCGAAGGGGCGATCGGTGAGCTGGCGCACGCGCGCGATCGCCGCATCCACCGCATCGGGCACGATCGTCGCCGTGGCGAGAAATCCCATCGCCCCGGCGTTGCACGAGGCTGCGACCAGCTCTGGCGTGGCGACCCAGCCCATGGCCGTCTGGAGCAGCGGCACGCGGATGCCGAGCAGATCGCACAGACGCGTGTGGAGGGCGGGGTGCACGGCGTCTCTAGCTCCGGAGCTCGCGAGCGCCGAGCCCGAGCGGGTCGATGCGCTCGCGCAGCAGGCGGATCTCCTCGGGCGTCGGGAGCCGGGTCTCGGGCACGACCTGCGAGATCACGAGCGCAAAGCCGGTGTTCGCGGTCACCTCGTCGGTCGTCACGCCCGGATGGACCGAACGCAGGCGCATGCGGTGATCGGGCGTCTCGAAGTCGAAGACGCCGAGATTCGAGACGACGCGCGGAAGGCAGTGGAAACGCGCGGCGACGGGGCCGAGCGCAGCGGCGCGGTCGTAGCCGACGCCGCAGACGACATCGACCTTCTCGACGAAGACCTTCTTCGAGTGGTTTGGGATCCAGTAGCTGGTCTTGTGGTGGAGCGTGTTTCCGGGCGCGCCACGGGTGCCGATGAGCTGCACGGTGGGCTTCTCGAACGCGCCGATGCAGGAGATGTTCTGGTTGCCGAAGCGGTCGATCTGCGTGGCCCCCATCAGCACGTGCCTGCGCCCCGACCAGAGCAGATCGAAGACGCTCCGGAACGGGAGCCAGCTCTCGACGACGGGCTCGCTGCTCTCGCCACCGCCCACGGGGGGCACGCTGCCGAGCAGGTAGGCGAAGCCGTCGCCGATCAAGAGATCCGGCTCGAAGGTGAGCTTCGCGAGCCGGGCGCCGATCATCGGAAGGGTTCCCATCGCGCTGGCGAGAATCTCTCCGTCACCGCGGAAGATCTCGGCGATGGCGACGGCGCAGATTTCGTCGCGGCGGGCCTCGGTCATGGTGCGCTTCGCTCCTGGACTCGCCGCTGGTAGTCGCTCTCGCTGACGTCGAGGTAGCGGCTCCGGAAGGCGGCCCAGGCCTCGGGGCTCTTCGCGGAGGCGGCGTACTCGCGCTGGAAGGCCTCGTCGCGTCCGTAGTCGGGCGGGCATTCGGTGAAGTGGGCGCCGTGCGGCGCCTCGACCACGGCATCGACGAGGGTGCGATTGAGGCGAAGGGTGTGCACGGGCCCCGCCTCGAGCAGACCTCCGGTCTTCAAGATGCGCTCGCAGGAGACGAAGCGCCGCTTTGCAGCCATGCAGTAGAGATCGTCGAAGTAGAGATCGGGACCGAGATACTGGGCGTTGCCCGCAGCGTCTGCACGGCTCATGTGGACCAGGGCGACATCGAGGGGGAGCGCGGGCATCGCAACCAGCTCCTCGCCATCATCGTAGGGCGAGCGAACCGTCCGCAGCTTTGGATCGAGGCGCATCACGTCGGAGCCGAGTCCGGCCCGCGTGGGGAGGAAGGGCAGGCGCAGCCCGGCCGCGTAGAGCCCCCACTGGAGCATCCCTTCGTCGTACTCGACGGCCTCGACCGCGCCGGCCTCTCGCGCCTTGCGGAAGTGAGGCTCGAGCGGAATGGAGTCGAGAGAGACGAAGCCGTAGACGACCCTTCGCACCTTGCCGGCGGCGCACAGAAGGCCAACGTCGGGCCCGCCATACGACACGAGCGTCAGGTTCTTCACGGCCGTGCGCAGCAGCGCGCGCACCAGCGCCATCGGCTTGCGCCGCGAGCCCCAGCCTCCGATCCCGACCGTCATCCCGTCGCGGATCTCGCGCACCACCTCGTCTGCGGTCGTGCGCTTGTCCATGGAGCCTCCTCGCAGCCGCGGCCCGTGGAGCCCGCGGACCGGCGCCGAACAGTTATGATACGCTACGTCTCGTATAGGCGTCCAGCCTGCCGCGGCTTCCGCGAGGGCAGGCGGAGGAGGTACGACGATGGGCGGGGCGAAGAAGCGCCTTCCTGCAATCGAAGGCTGGTTCCGGATGGACGGCGAGGCGCCGAGCCTGCTGGGCGTCCGCTGCCGCACGTGCCGGACGGTCTACTTCCCGAAGGAGGCCTTCTGCCGAAATCCGGGCTGTGGCACGAGCGAGCTGGAAGAGACGCCGCTCTCGCGGCGCGGGCGGCTCTGGTCGTGGACCGACAACCGCTACGCGCCGCCGCCGCCCTTCGTGGCGAAGGATCCGTTCGAGCCCTACACGGTCGCCGCCGTCGAGCTCGACGCCGAGAAGATGGTCGTGCTCGGCCAGGTCGTTCCCGGAGTCGACGCCGCGAGCTTCCGCGTCGGGCAGGAGATGGAGCTGGTGCTCGGCGCGCTCTTCGAGGACGAGGCGAACGAGTACGTCGTCTGGAAGTGGCGCCCGGTCGCGGCTTAGCGCCGCTCCACAGAAAGGCTCGAACATGGTCGAACCGATCGCAGTTCTCGGCGCCGGCATGCATCCGTGGGGAAAGTGGGGACGCAGCTTCGTCGAGTACGGCGTGGCGGCGGCGCGCGCTGCCCTGAAGGACGCCGGCGTCTCGTGGCAGGAAATCCAGTTCCTTGCAGGCGGCGACACGATTCGCAACGGCTATCCGGGCTTCGTGGCGGGTGCGACGTTCGCGCAGGCCCTCGGCTGGACGGGCATCGACGTTGCGAGCACCTACGGCGCCTGTGCCACGGGCGCCCAGGCGATCGACCTTGCGCGCGCGCGCATCCTCGCGGGCCTGTGTGATGTGGCGCTCGTGGTCGGCGCCGACACGACGCCGAAGGGCTTCTTCGCGCCGGCAGGAGGCGATCGCCCGAGCGATCCCGACTGGCTTCGCTTCCGACTGCTCGGCGCGACCAACCCGATCTATTTCGGGCTCTATGCGCGCCGCCGGATGGAGATGTTCGGGGCGACGGTCGAGGACTTCGCCCGGGTGAAGGTGAAGAACAGCCGACACGGCCTGGCGAACCCGAACGCGCGCTATCGCAAGGCCGTGACGCAGGAGGAGGTGATGGCCTCGCCCGTCGTCTCCGATCCGCTGCGCCTGCTCGACATCTGTGCGACGAGCGACGGCGGCGCCGCGGTGGTTCTGTCGAGCCTGGCGTTTGCGCGGCGCCACACGGCGAACCCCGTCACGATCGCGGCCGTCTCGACGGTGACGCCGCGCTTTCCGAACACCATCATCGAGATGCCGAACTTCTCCACGGACTCCGCCGCCGCGGTGGCCGCACCCGAGGTCTCGTTCAAGGACTCGATCGCGCGGCGAGCCTACGAGGCCGCCGGTGTCGGCCCCGAAGACCTCGATCTGGCCGAGGTCTACGACCTCTCGACCGCCCTCGAGCTCGACTGGTACGAGAACATCGGCATCGCGAAGCCGGGAGGCGCGGAGAAGCTGCTGCGCGACGGCGAGACGACGCTGGGCGGGCGGGTCCCCGTCAACGCGAGCGGAGGCCTCGCCTGCTTCGGCGAGGCG
>CAYOIG010000548.1:0-6106 GCA_964403915.1 uncultured Myxococcaceae bacterium | reverse complement strand
TGCCGTAGTTCCAGACGTAGTTGGTGTCGAAGGAGGTGAGGATGGTCTCGAGCTCGCGGTCGAGGTGCTCGAGCTGATTGACGGCGGGGTTGGCCATGCAAAGGGTCTCCCTGGGCCGCGGGGGCCCGATCGGCGTGCCTTGGGAGCCTAACTTGCACCGCGAGAGCGTCACGCCGCTGCCGGTGTGGCAGGGGCGCCTCACTCGTACCGGAGGGCTGCGATCGGATCGAGCCTCGCTGCGCGCCGCGCCGGATAGAAGCCGAAGAAGATCCCGACGGCGCCCGAGAAGACGATCGAGCCGAGGACCGCCACCGGGGAGATCAGCGCCGGCCAGCCGGCCAGCCGCGAGATCAGCAGTGCGGCGCCTGCGCCCAGGATCGCTCCGGCGATCCCCCCCGCGACCGAGAGCGCCACGGCTTCGACGAGAAATTGGAGCAGGATGTGGCGCTGCCTGGCTCCGACGGCCATGCGGATCCCGATCTCCCGCGTCCGCTCGGTGACCGAGACGAGCAGGATGTTCATGATTCCGATGCCGCCCACGAGGAGCGAGATCGACGCCACGCCGAGGAGCAGGGAGGCCATCACGCGGCTCGCACTCTCGGAGGCCTTCGCCATGTCGTTGAGGCTCCGCACCGTGAAATCGTTCTCTTCGCCCTGCTGGATTCGGTGGCGCTCGTGGAGCAGATCGGTGATCTGCTCCGTCGCAGCCTCGATCTGGTCGCTGGCCTGTGCCTTCACGAAGATCATGTCCACCGTGCCGAGGATCTTTGCACCGAGCGCGCGCCGCTCGGCGGTGGAGAAGGGCATCAGCACCACGTCATCCTGATCCTGGCCGAAGGCGGTCTGCCCTTTGGCCGAGAGCACCCCCACCACACGGAAAGGCACGTCCCGGATGCGGACGATCTCACCCACCGGATCGACTCCCAGCCCGAAGAGGTTCTGCACCACGGTCTGGCCGAGCACCGCCACGCGCTGGGCCGTCGCCTCCTCGCGCTCGGTGAAGAAGTCCCCTGCCAGGAGGCTCCAGTCGCGCACGCGCGCATAGGCGGGCGATACGCCCTGCGCGACGGTCGACCAGTTCTGGTCGCCGGCCACCACCTGCACGACCTGCCGGCGCATCCACGACACCTCGGCGGCCGCCGGGCAGTCGCGAGCGATGGCCTCGCCGTCGGCCCGCGTGAGGGTCGATACGCCTCCCCATCCCGAGCGCACGCCGGCGGCCGTCGTCGCGCCCGGGATCACCATCAGCAGGTCGGTGCCGAGGCTCTGCATCTGCTGCTGTACGGCGGCGTTCGCTCCCTGGCCGAGACTCACCATGGTGATCACCGCCGCAACGCCGATCACGATGCCGAGCATGGTGAGCGCCGAGCGCAGCTTGTTGCGGCGCAAGGCGCGCAGCGCCGTTCGGATCGACATGCGCAGCAGCGTCATCATCGCGGTTCCGCTCGGGCCGGCGCTCGCCGCACGTCCGAGATGATCTCACCATCGCGAAAGGTGAGCACCCGGCTGGCGTAGGCGGCCACGTCCACCTCGTGGGTCACCATCACGATCGTGAGCTGCTGCTCCTCGTGCAGGCGGCGGAAGATCGCGAGAATCTCGAGGCTCGTCTTCGTATCGAGGTTGCCCGTGGGCTCGTCCGCCAGCAGCAGCCGCGGGCGCTGCACCAGCGCCCGCGCGATGGCCACGCGTTGCTGCTGGCCGCCGGAGAGCTGGCTCGGCACGAAGTGCTCACGGCCCGCGAGACCCACGGACTCGAGCGCCGCCTTCGCGAGGTCGCGGTGCTCGCTCGCAGGCACATCGCCGTAGACCAGCGGCAGCTCCACGTTCTCGAGGGCCGTCGTGCGGGGAATGAGCTGGAAGCTCTGGAACACGAAGCCGAGCTCGCGGCTCCGGATCCCCGCCCGCTCGTCGGGGCCGAGGCTCGCCGTCTCGCGTCCTGCCAGCCGGTAGCTGCCGCGCGTCGGCTGGTCGAGGCAGCCGAGGACGTTGAGAAAGGTGGACTTTCCCGAGCCAGAGGCGCCCATCACGGCCACCCACTCGCCTCGTTCCACACTGCACGTGACGCCGCGGAGCGCCGCGACCTCGTCCTCGCCCATCGCGTAGACCCGCCAGAGATCACGCACCTCGACGATCGGTGCGGTCATGCCTAGCGGATGCGGGGTACGCCGAAGGGCGACGTGGGCTGGGGCTTCCCGGACGGTTTCTCGAGACCGACGACGACGAGGTCGCCGGGTGCGAGCGGCCCCGCGACGAGCTCCGCGTGGCGCTCGTCGCGCAGCCCGGTCTGGATCTCGACGCGTCTCAGCGCATCGCCGTCCTCCGCCAGCCATACGCCGGCCGTGGCCGGGGCCGGCTGGAAACGAAGCGCCCGGAGCGGAATGCGAATCACGTCCGCGCGTTCGTCGATGCGGATCGTCACGGTCGCGGTCATGCCGGGCTTGAGCGCGAGATCGTCGTTCTCGACGCCGATCACCACGTCGTAGGTGACCACGTTCTGCACGGTGATCGGCGCATTGCGCACCTGAACGACGTTCCCGTGGAACGTCCGACCCGGGTATGCATCGACCGTGAAGTCTGCGGGCTGGCCCTCGCGCACGTTCCCGATGTCGGACTCGCTCACGTTGGCGTTCACCTGCATGTGCGTCAGGTCCTGGGCGATCAGGAACAGCGTTGGCGTCTGGAAGCTCGCCGCGACGGTCTGCCCCACGTCGACGTTGCGAGCGACGACCACGCCATCCACCGGTGAAACGATGTCGGTGTAGTCGAGGTTGATGTGCGCCTCCCGGAGCGCGGCCTCGGCCTGCTTCACGCCGGCACGATCGAGGGCGAGCTGGGCTTCGGCCTGCTGGAAGGTGCTCCGCGCCGTATCGAGATCGTTCAGCGACGAGGCCTCGCGCGCACGGAGCTGCTCCTGGCGCTCGAGCTGTCGCCGCCGCAAGGCGAGGTCGGCGGCAGCCTTCTGGGCGCGCGCTCGGGCGGTCGCCAGGCTCGCCTCCGCCGCCTGCACCCGCATCAGGAAGGGGGCCGGATCGATCTTGGCCACGCGCTGGCCCTTCTTCACCGGAGAGTTGTAGTCGGCGCTGATCTCGCGAATGGGGCCGGAGACGTAGGTGCCGACCTGCACCGTCGTGACGGGATTGACGGTGCCCGTGGCCGTGACGACGGCGATGATCGGACCGCGGTCGACGGCCTCGGTGAGCGGCTTGCCGGGTGCGGCGTCACCGTCGCGGACGGCCAGGTAGATGCCGACGGCTGCGGCGATGCCGAGCGCGCCGAGCAGAGAGATACGCAGCCAGCTCATGGGTGGCGCCCACAACTAGCCCGCCCGAGGCTGCCGCGCACGTCCGGTCCTCAGAAGTACCGGCTGAGGAAGATGCCGCCATCGAGCCAGGTGTGGCCGAAATCGTGCTCGGCTGCGACGCGCAGCTCGAGGGAGAGGGCGTGCGAGAGCCGGAGCCTCTGGTCGAGAGAGACGGAGAGAGCGGTTCGCACGTCCCCCGCGACGTAGCGAGTCGCACGGGCGGAGAGGTGAAGGCGGTAGCGGTCTGCGGGGTCCGAGAAGAGCACGCCAGCGCTCGCGCCCGGGCCGATGGCATAGGCCGGAGAGATCCGGGAGGAGACGTCGGCGCTCGCCTCGGCGAAGGCGTAGGCCAGGCCGCGCGGCCCGAGGGCCGTCGTGAAACCGGCTCCGCCGGAGCTTCGCCACAGGCTCGCGGGATGGAGTTCGCCGTCCCGTGGAACGAGCCAGTCCACGAGCCCCGTGCGGACCTGCCAGGAGATCGGATGGAACAGCACGTCTCGTGGCGCCAGCGAGACGATGTCGAGCACGGTGAACTCGTGCAGCCGGAGCTCCTGCTGGGCAGGGTACCAGCGCAGCGCGACGTCGAGAAACTCGATCTGAGCGCCCCGCGTATAGCCACCGTCGGGGTCGAGCAGGTCGTGGAACGCTGGCCGCACACGAGCCTCGACGAAGGCGCGGCCGTCGCGGGCGCCGCCTCCCACGCGCAGCCTCGCCGTCTCATGCCCCTGGTCCGGCGAGACCGCAGAAATCGGGGGTGCACTCGCCGGGTCGCTGCGCAGCGGGATCCGGCTCCGGGCACGAAGCAGTGCGAGCGAGTGCGGGCGGTCGGCGTCGGCGGTCTCCGTCTTCGCGCCGTGCCGGAGCAGGTCATACGCGACCTCGAGCACGCGGGCGCGGCTCTCGTCGTCGAGAGCCCGGATCTCCTCGGCGTCCGGCTCGATCGCGGCGCTCGCGAGAGCGAGCGCGAGCTGTTTCTCCGCGCGCGTGAGCCCCCGGGCGTGCGCCGAGATGCGGGTGACGGCCGAGGGCCGAAATGCAGCCTGTGTCGTGAACTTCGCCTCCCGCAGCGTCTCGCGTACGGTGTCGGCCGGGATCGCCCAGCCGCCAAAGCGCTCCTGCAGCGCGAGGCCCGGTCGCGCCGTCTCGAGGAGCCCCAGCAGCTGGTAGGAGCAGTTCTCGTCGAAGAAGTAGTAGTCGAAGCGGACGCCGCGAAGCTCCCAGACGTGGAGCAGCAAGCGCTCGACCTCGTCGGGTCCGAGGTCGAGGCGGTACTCCCAGATGTCGCGGCTCTCCCAGTCGCTGTACTCCTTCACCTTCTCGTAGTACGGCCAGAGCTTGAAGTAGCCCGGGTAGGAGCCCGTGAGGCCCTTCATCGCGAAGAGTGCGCCACCATCGTCTCCCGTCTCGGCGGCGAAGTTCACGGCGTAGGCGAGCAGATCGCGGCGATCCACGTCCGCCTCGGGAGGGGCCCGATCGATGCGCAGCAGCGTGTGGCCGAACATCGAGGCCGGGTTGTTCATGTAGGCCTCGGGGAAGATGAGGCTCACACCCTGCGCCGGGCCGAAGTCGCTGCGCCACTGCGCGAGGCTGGGGCAGGCCTGCCGCGGGAGCTGCGCCGGGTCGAGGCCGAGCTCCTGCGCGAGCCAGGCGAAGCGCGCCGCGAACGCACACTGCGGATGCTCGTCGTGCCAGACGCGTGTTTCGGGGGCTGCGAAGAAGCTCGCGAGCGTGGCCTCGAGCTCGGCCTCCGGATCCGTCTTTCCATCCGGCGCCAGGAAGAATCCGGGCTCGTCGGCGAGGCTCTCGAAGCCCGTGCCGAAGCGGGACGGGCGGTAGTGGACGAGGGAGTGCCAGACGCGAGAGGACGCGAGGTTGCGCTCCCGGGCGGCCTCGATCAGCTCTCCGGTGGGGGGGGCTGCGAAGGCTCGCGGTGCGCTCGCGCACAGGAGCGCGAGCGCCACCGCGAGCGCCCGAGTGGCATCAGCTCCGCGCGTAGCGCGCGAGCCGGGGATCGCTCGACAGCACGCGGTCGAGCGACGCCAGCATGTCGCCGGCCGTGATCGTCGCCGTCGGGAAGATCGCATCGAAGTTGGCGCGGGTCAGCTCGAAGAAGGCGGGCCGATCCGAGCCATCGATGCCGTAGAGCTGCGCCAGCGTCTCGAGAGATTCCCCTTCGCCCACGGCCATGTCGCGGGCCAGTCGGTCGATGCTCGAGCCTGCGAACATCGGCAGCTGGCGCTCGGCCTTGATCACGCTGCCGGGCTCGCAGCCGAGCGTTCCGGAGCTGATGCCGAAGGTCTGGTTGCCGGACGTCCCGTTGGTGGTCGCCGCCAGCACCTTCGCCGGAATGCTGCTCTGGCCCTGCCAGACCTGCGAGCCGAGGCCGCAGCCCGTATCGCCATCGGCCAGGGCCACCCCGGCGCCGAGCAGTGCGGCTCCAGCCGCCACCACGGATGCCATCCGCACGATCGCTGAACTCTTCATGGGATTCCTCCTCGCCCGGCCTGCGGGCGTCGATGACTACTACTAGCCGCTCAGCAGCTCCGAAGCGAGCCGGCGGGCGAGGTTGCCGTCCACGTCGCCCTTGTGCGCCTTCATCACGGCGCCCATCACCTTGCCCACATCCGCGGGTGCCGTGGCCTTCGTTGCGGCGATGGCCTCCTCGACCCAGGCGCGGGTCGTGGCCTCGCCGGCGAGCTGCGGCAGGAACTCCTGGATCACAGTGAGCTCGGCCTGCTCCTCGGCCACGCGATCCGGACGGCCCGCTTTCTCGAATGCCTCGATGCTCTCGCCCCGCTGCTTCTC
>CAYOIG010000547.1:0-1788 GCA_964403915.1 uncultured Myxococcaceae bacterium | reverse complement strand
TCCGCCGAACTGGCAGCTCTGTGACCCTGCACGCCCGACGACCGTGGTCAGCGGCGGCCCCGGGCGTCGGCGCTGGGAGTTCATGCGTCTTCCCGGCGAGACGCTGCAGGAGCTCGGCCACGAAGAGACCGCTTGGCGCCTGCTCGCGCCCTGGGAGATCCGGCCCGACAACGCGAGTCTCGAACGGCATGCGGTCTACACGTTCCGGGCCGGCTGGGCGGACGCGTGGCGGCGCGGGCGCATGCTGCTCGCTGGCGATGCGGCGCATCTCACGCCGCCCTTTGCCGGTCAGGGCATGTGCTCGGGCCTGCGGGATGCCGCGAACCTCGCGTGGAAGCTCGCCCTCGTGCTCGAGGGGCGCGCGAGCGAGGCCCTGCTCGACAGCTACGCGAGCGAGCGGATCCCGCACGTGCGGGCGCTCATCGATCTCGCGATCGAGCTCGGACGAGTGATCTGCGTCCCTGATCCCGAGCTGGCCGCTGCGCGCGACCGGCGCATGATCGCCGAGGCCCGCGAGCGCAAGGAGCCCGTGCTGCGTCCCCTGCCGCCCCTCGGCCCCGGCTGCACCGCCTCCGGGAGCCCTTCCGCGGGCACCCTCTTCGTGCAGGGCCGTGTTCGATCTGGCCAGGCCGAGGGTCTCTTCGATGACGTCGTCGGCCGCGGCTTCGTGCTCGTGAGCCCCGACGGTGATCCCGCTGCGCGACTCGATGGGGAAGCGGCGCGCTTCTTCTCGTCGATCGGAGGCCTTTGCGCGCACGTGGCCTCCGGCGGTCAGGTCGTCGACCTCACCGGCACCTACGCCCGATGGTTTCGAGAGCGGGGCGTCTCGGTCGCGCTCGTGCGGCCCGACTTCGCCGTCTTCGGAACGGCGCCGGCCCTCGAGGGTGCGCAGGGTCTCGTCGACGCGCTTGGCCGGGCCTTCGTGGCGTGAGTCGCCCGTGAATGGCCCGGCGCTGCCGGGGGTTCCGCGGGTCAGCCCGTGCTGCGCCCGCTCACGCCCTCCAGCCAGCGCGTCAGGCCCGGCGCCGCGCGCCGCCGCAGCTCGGTGTTCAGGTCGAAGCGCTCGAGCGCCTGGGCGAGCGCGCGCTTCGCAGTCGGTAGCGGATGGGCCTTGAAGAACGCGGCGACGTCGCGGCGATGCTCCTTCGTCTGCAGACTCGGCGTCACCTCCACGAGCCGCGTCGCGAGCATCGGCGGCAGCCTGCGCCGCAAGGCAGGCCAGCGGCGCTTGACGAAGGCCCAGGTTCGCTCGCGCGCGTCGGGGTTCGCGAGGGCTCGCCCGAGAACGAGCACCACGTCCTGGGTCTGGACGGTCTCCGTGAGTGTCAGCGCGAGCGCGCGGTCGACGAGCGTCCGCTCGCGGAACTCTGCCAGCGAGAGCAGCAGGCGCCGCCGCTCCTGGGGCGTGCCAGCGCGGCCGAGCGCAGCGAGGATTGCATCGAAGCGCTCGGCATCGCCCGTTCGCGCAGCGAGCGTGGCCACGCTGTCCGCGAGATTCGGTTCGAGGCTCGCCGGCCGCGCGAGCCAGCGCTGAAAGCGGCGCTCGGCCTCGGCCACCACGGGCTCCCACTCGGCGATCTCGCCGAGGATGGCGAGCACCGCCGCGCGGCGCAGCTTCGTGTCGTCGTTCTCGCCGGCTGCCGCATCCCAGCCGAGCGCATCGAGCTGGTGGCCGAAGCGGTCGACGAGCCAGCCGCGCAGGCGCGCCAGCACCGGAGCCCCGGCTGCAGGTGCGATCTGGTCGGCGAGGAAGCCGAGCGGCGCCCGCAGTGCCTGCAGGACGTCGGG
>CAYOIG010000546.1:0-6238 GCA_964403915.1 uncultured Myxococcaceae bacterium | reverse complement strand
TCCTCGAGCTCGAGCTGGACGGCGCCGTGGCAGAGGATCGCGACGGCCGGCTGCGGATCGTCGGGACGCTGGTGCCGCGCGGGTCCGTCCCCGGCGCTTCGCTATGATCGACGCGTTCCGCCCTCCTCCCCCAGCGAGGATCCGCTGCCGATGCGCTCCGCCGCGCCGTCGCACTCGAAGCCCCGGCTCGTCGTGGTCGGCGCCGGCCTGGCCGGCTGCGAGGCTGCCTGGCAGGCGGCCGAGCGCGGCCTCGCCGTGACGCTCATCGAGATGAAGCCGGGGCAGCTCTCGCCGGCGCACGTGAGCCCCGACTTCGCCGAGCTCGTGTGCAGCAACTCGCTACGCGCGAGCGGCCTCGGCAACGCCGTCGGGCTGCTCAAGGAGGAGATGCGCCGGCTCGGCTCGCTCGTGCTGCGCGTTGCCGGTGAGACCGCCGTCCCCGCAGGCCGCGCCCTCGCCGTCGACCGCGCGGCCTTCTCGCGCGAAATCACGGACGCCGTCTCCTCGCATCCCAACGTGACGATCGAGCATCGGGTGGTGACGGAGGTGCCCGCCGAGCCGAACACGATCCTCGCCACGGGGCCGCTCACCGCGCCGGACCTCGCGCGCGACCTCCAGCGCCTGCTCGGCGCAGAGCACCTCTACTTCTACGATGCCATCTCGCCCATCGTCTACGCCGATTCGATCGACATGGACGTCGCCTTCCGCGCCTCGCGCTACGAGGAAGGGGAGGGCGACTACCTCAACCTTCCGCTCGGGCGCGCGGACTACGAGCGCTTCGTCGAGGCGCTGCTGGCGGCCGAGAAGGTGCCGCTCGCCGCCTTCGAGGCGTCGCTTTTCTTCGAGGGCTGCCTGCCGATCGAAGAGATGGCCCGGCGCGGTCGCGACACGCTGGCGTTTGGCCCGATGAAGCCCGTCGGTCTCGTGGACCCGCGCAGCGGGGAGCGGCCGCATGCCGTGGTGCAGCTTCGCCAGGAGGACAAGCGCGGGGTGCTCTACAACCTCGTGGGCTTCCAGACGCGGCTGCGGATCGGCGAGCAGCAGCGCATCCTGCGCGCCCTGCCGGGCCTCGGCGAGGCCGTTTTTGCGCGCTACGGGTCGGTACACCGCAACACCTACGTGAATGCGCCGCTTCGCCTCTCGCCCGATCTCCAGCTCCGCTCGCGGCCGGGTCTGCGCCTGGCCGGGCAAATGGCCGGCGTCGAGGGCTACGTCGAGTCAGCAGCGCTGGGCCTTCTGGCCGGCGTCTTCGCCGCTTTCGAGGCGCGTGGCGAGACGCCGCCGCTTCCCCCCGAGACGACGGCACATGGCGCCCTCCTGCACTACTTGCAGGCCGCGGATCCGAAGCGCTTCCAGCCCATGAACGTCAACTACGGCCTCTTTCCCCCGCTCGGTGCGCTCGCGCGCCGCATACCGCGGCGCGAGAAGAACGAGCAGCTCGCGGCGCGAGCGCTGGCCGATCTCGAGCCCTGGCGAGCACGCCTCGGGGCGCCCACGGCATGAGCTTCGAGACGGCGGTCCGCGCCTTCGATCTCTCGCTCCGGGCCGAGCGCAACAGCTCGCCCGAGACGCGGCGTGCTTACGTCTCCGACGTGCGGCAGCTCGCGGCCTTCGTCGGCGAAGACGTGGCGCCGGCCGCGGTGACGGCCGCCCGCGTGCGCGCCTTCTTGGCGTCACGGCACCGCGACTGCGACGCTGCGAGCATCGGCCGCAAGCTCTCCGCGCTGCGCGCGTTCTACGGCTTCCTGCTCCGCGAAGGCGCGTGCGCCGCAGATCCCACGGCCACGCTCGTTCCGCCGAAGCCGGGCCGGCGGCTGCCGAAGCCGCTGGGCGTGGACGACTGCGAGGCGTTGATCGAGCGCGGGGCGAGGCGCTCTCCCGAGGGCCCTCGCGAGCTGGAGCGCGCGCTTCGCGACCGCGCGCTGGTGGAGCTGCTCTATGGTGCGGGTCTGCGTGTCGGAGAGCTGGTGGCCCTCGACGTGCGCGACGTCGATCTGCGAGCGCACGAGGTACGGGTCTGGGGCAAAGGCGGCAAGGAGCGCGTGGCGCCGCTGCCGGCCGCCGCGCAGCAGGCGCTCTCGGCCTATCTCGATGTCCGCCAGCGTGCGGGAGTGCTGGCGGAGCCGCTCTTCACAGCCCTGCGCAAGGACGGAACGAAGCCGGCGCCGCGGCCGGTTCGACTCGGCGTCCGCGACGTGCGACGCCTGCTGCGGGGCCGTCAGCTCCGGGCCGGCGTGGCCGACGCGGTGCATCCGCACCGCCTGCGTCACAGCTTCGCCACGCACCTTCTCGACATGGGTGCGGATCTGAGATCGATCCAGGAGCTGCTGGGACACGCGAGCCTCTCCACGACGCAGAAGTACACCGCCGTGTCGGCCGAACATCTGCTCCGGGTCTACGATTCGGCGCACCCGCGGGCACGGCTCCGCCCGACGAAGGGAGGGGCGAGATGAGCGAGACGGCCGCGATCCATGCGACGACCGTGCTCGCCGTGCTGCGGGACGGCGCGCTCGCCATGGCGTCCGACGGACAGGTGACGGTCGGCAGCGTCGTCATGAAGAAGGGCGCACAGAAGGTGCGCCGGGTCGCCAATGGCCGCACGCTGGTGGGCTTTGCAGGCGGCGCTGCCGATGCGCTGGCGCTCACCGAGCGTCTCGAGGCGAAGCTCGAGGCGTATCCCGGCAACGTCCGGCGCGCGGCGGTGGAGCTCGCGCGCGAGTGGCGCAGCGACCGCATGCTACGCCGCCTCGAGGCGATGCTGGTGGTGGGCGACACGGAGGGCGTGCTGGTGGTTTCGGGTACGGGCGACGTGATCGAGCCCGACGACGGCATCGTGGCCATCGGCTCGGGAGGCCCCTACGCCCTCGCAGCCGCTCGCGCGCTGCTCCGCCACACCACGCTCGGGGCCCGCGAGATCGCGACCGAGGCCCTGCGCGTGGCGGGCGAGATCTGCATCTACACCAATGACGCGATCACGGTGGTGACCCTGCCTTGAACGAGCTGCACGCCTTCACCCCCCGAGAGATCGTCTCCGAGCTCGATCGCCACGTGGTTGGCCAGCGCGAAGCCAAGCGTGCAGTCGCCATCGCCCTGCGCAACCGCTGGCGCCGTTCGCACGTGCCCGAAGATCTGCGCGACGAGATCGCGCCCAAGAACATCATCATGATCGGCCCCACGGGTGTGGGCAAGACGGAGATCGCACGGCGGCTCGCGAAGCTGGCGCAGGCGCCCTTTCTGAAGGTCGAAGCCTCGAAGTTCACCGAGGTTGGCTACGTGGGCCGCGACGTCGAGTCGATCATCCGCGACCTCACCGAGCTCGGGGTCAATCTGGTGACCGAAGAGGAGAAGCGGGCGGTGCAGGCCAAGGCCGAGGAGCGTGCGGAGGAGCGCCTTCTCGATGCGCTCCTCCCGGCGCCCGTGGCGGCGCAGGCCGGCTTCGAGACCTCGGCTCCAGAGGGCGGCGAGACGCGGGAGAAGCTGCGCCGGCTGCTGCGGCAGGGAGCGCTCGACGAGCGCGAGATCGACGTCGATCTCGCCGACGGCGGCGGCGTGCCGCAGCTCTCCGTGTTCACGCCGCAGGGCGTCGAGGAGATGGGCCTCCAGTTCAAGGACCTGCTCGGGGGCCTGATGCCCAAGAAGACGAAGCGACGGCGCCTCCGGGTGCCGGCCGCACGCGAGGCCTTCGTCGCCGAGGAGGCGGCGCGCCTGGTCGACATGGATCGAGTGCGCGAGCTCGCCGTCGAGCGCGTGGAGCAGACCGGGATCGTCTTCATCGACGAGATCGACAAGATTGCGAGCGCGTCGGGGGGCAAGCACGGGCCCGACGTCTCGCGCGAAGGCGTGCAGCGCGATCTGCTGCCGATCGTCGAGGGCTCGACGGTGCAGACCAAGCACGGGCCGGTGCGAACGGATCACATCCTCTTCATCGCCGCCGGCGCCTTCCACGTGGCAAAGCCCTCGGATCTCATTCCCGAGCTGCAGGGTCGCTTCCCGATCCGCGTCGAGCTCTCGAGCCTGTCCCGGGACGACTTCGTTCGCATCCTGCTCGAGCCCCGCGGCTCGCTGGTGCGGCAGTACGTTGCGCTGCTGGCGACGGAGGGCGTCGAGCTCGCGTTCGAGGAGGATGGTGTGCAGGCCATCGCCGAGATCGCTGCCAGCGTCAACGACCGCACCGAGAACATCGGCGCCCGCCGCCTGCACACCGTGATGGAGAAGCTCCTCGACGAGCTCTCCTTCGATGCCCCCGACCGCGGCGCGGGCCGCTTCGTGGTCGATGGCCCATTCGTGCGCGAGCGTCTCGGCGAGCTGGTGAAGGATCAGGACCTCTCGCGCTACATCCTGTGAGATGCTTCCATCGGCCCGGATCGAGCTGGATCGCAGGAGGGATGGGATGACGGCTTCGCCGCAGATCCTGGTGGTGGACGATGAGCGCTTCTTCCGCGAGGGCATCCGCGACGCACTCGCGGCGGCCGGCTTCGCCTGCGCCACCGCGGCCACGGGCGCAGAGGCGCTCGAGCGGGCATCGGATCCGGGCATCGGCGTCGTCGTTCTCGACATCGTGCTGCCCGGCCTCGACGGCCTCGAGGTGTTGCGGCGTCTTCGCGAGCGGCAGCCCGAGCTGCGCGTGCTGATCCTCTCGGCCTACACCGACCAGGAGCGGGTGCTCGAGGCGCTGCGCCTCGGCGCCTTCGACTATCTGGCGAAGCCGCTCCACGACGAAGAGCTGGTGCTCGCCGTGCGCCGCGCGCTCGAGAGCCACGCGCTGGGTCAGGGGCTCCTGCGCCTTCGCACGCGGATCGGCGCCCTCGATCGCAGCCTCTCGGATCTGGCCGGGCTGGCAGCGGCGGACGTCGACGAGGAGGGCCGGCAGTCCGTGCTCCGGGCGCGCGCGGCGGCGGCGGTCGCCGAGGTGCTGGAGGCCGGCAAGACCTCCCTGCTGCTGCTCTCGGAGGACGGCGCCCACCTGCGCGTCGTGGCGGCGACGGGCCGCAAACAGGCGCTCGAGGAGTTCGACGTCGTTCCGCTCGGCACGGGCGTGGCCGGTTTTGCGCTGGCGCGCTCCGAGCCGATCGTGGTGAACGACGTTGCGGCCGATCCCCGCTTCGCGAGCCGAATCGTGGCCGGCCGCTACGACTCTGCGTCCTTTGCCATGGCTCCGGTGACGCACGGCGAGCGAACGATCGGCGTGCTCTGCGCCACGGACCGGACCAGTGGGCGACCCTTCGAGGAGAGCGACGTCGCGCTGCTTCGCATCCTCGCTCTCCAGCTCGGTCAGGCGCTGCAGCCGGCGCCTGCGGCGGCCGTCGAGGTTCTCGACCCAGGTGGCCCGCACGAGGAGGAGCTCGCCGAGCTGGTGCGACGCATCTGTGACGCCGCGACGGCCGAGATCGAGCCCGGACGGCTGCTCGCCGCCGCACTGGCTCCCATCGCCGAGGCGTTTTCGGCGGCACCCGTCTCGCTCTATCTACGCGACGCGACGACGGGAGAGCTGGTGCTGGAGTCGCAGTGCGACGGCGCGCGCTGCAGTGACCGAGCGCGCCTGCCGCGAAGCCGCGGGCTCACGGCCGCAGTGCTCGAGACCGGCCGGCTGGTGGCCACCGGGTCGCCTGCGGCCGATCCCCGCTTCGATCCCGACGTCGACACGCCGGAGGGCGGTGCTGCGGCCCCGCTGCTGTGCCTGCCGATTCGCCTTCGCGGCAAGGTGCTGGGCGTGGCGCGCATCTTTTCCGGCGAGCCCCGGCACTGCTCCGCGCGGGCTGGCGAGGTGCTCTCGGCGGCGCTCTCGGCGGCGATTCGCAACGTGCTGCTCTACCGCAGCCTGCTCGAGGCGATCGAAGAGGTGGCGCGCGTGCGACGAGAGGCGCAGGCTTCCTGACGTGCAGACCCTCATCGACAAGGCGCGGGTGCTGGTGGAGGCGTTGCCGTGGATCCGGCGCCTCTACGACAAGACCATCGTCATCAAATACGGCGGTCACGCCATGACCGAGCGGGAGCTCCGCGCCTCCTTCGCGGTCGACGTCGTGCTCCTCAAGTACATCGGCGTGCGTCCCGTGATCGTCCACGGTGGCGGTCCCCAGATCGGCGCGACGCTCGAGCGCATGGGCAAGGAGTCGGTCTTCGTGGACGGTCTGCGGGTCACCGACGACGAGACCATGGCGGTCGTGGAGATGATTCTCGGCGGCACCATCAATCAGGAGATCGTGGGCCTGGTCCAGCAGGGCGGGGGGCGCGCCATTGG
>CAYOIG010000545.1:0-2045 GCA_964403915.1 uncultured Myxococcaceae bacterium | reverse complement strand
GGCGTGCGGTTCGCAGACAGGACGACACGGGCGCCCCTGCGAAGGAGCTCGCGGGCGACGGGGAGCATGCCGAGCACGACGTCGCGGCCGGCGTTGTCGACGAAGAGCTGCGCGCCGCGGACGCCGCCGGAGAGCCGCGCGCGGAGGGCTTCGAGATCGTCGACGAGCCAGGGGCGCGGCGCGAGGCGTGCGCGAACGGCGGCGAACTCTGCATCGCCGTTTGCAAAAAGCTCGGCCGCCGCGTGGGATCCGAGGTCGAAGACGTTGCCCGCGAAGATGCCGCGAACGAGAGCATCGAGGCGCGCATCGGCCGCGAGCGCATCGATCTCCTCCAGCAGTCGCGGAAGCAGCGCGAGGGCCACGGCGTTCTCGCGCTGCTTCACGCGCAGGAAGGGGTCGGCGACACCCGCGGCGCGCAGAAGCCGCTCCCGCTCTGCGCAGAGCGTGAGGGTGTCGAAGGGGCCGGCGGCGGGATCGCGTTCGAGCGCATCGACGTGGGCCCTGAAGCCGCTGGTCGCATGCTGCATGCGCGCCACCAGACCCGGCTCTTCCGGATGCTCGCGCGCCACGTGGGCGCACGCGCTTTCGATGTGGCGCCCGAAGAGGTCGAGCCAGTAGCGCCGCAGCTCCGGATCTCCGGAGATGTCGAGCGTACCCGGCACGTAGGCCGCATCGTCCGCGAGGAGCATTAGGCCTACGGCGCGGGTCGCGCTGCGGGCGCGGCCACGTCGCGTGCAGCCGTCGCAGGCGGCGCCGGTGCGGCCCTGCGCTCGCGCACGCGCTCCAAGAGGGCAACGGCTTCGGATTGCGCCAGCCAGGGGTGGCTCCGATCGAGGAGAAGGATCGCGCCGGACAGCAGCAGCGCGACCACGAGCGCACCCTCGAGGGCTCCGAGGCAGCCGCCCGCGACACGGTCGACGAGACCGAGGCCGGCAAAGCGCACGCTGCGGCGCACGACGCGGCCGGCGAGCGTTACCGCGAGCAGCGTGCCGAGGCCAAGGCCCACGACCGCGAGCGCGTGTACGACAGCCGGCGGCAGCGCATCGCCGATGCGGAGCGCGAGGGCGCTCGCCGCGGCGTCACCGAAGCGCCAGGTGACGAAGCTCGCCGCCGCGAGGCCGACCAGCGAGAACGCTTCGCGGACCAGGCCGAGCCAGAGGCCACGGGCGCTGGCGAGCGCAAGGATGGAAATGACGGCGACGTCGATGCCGGGCAACGGGCCTCCCTGCGGCCAGACGATACACTGCGGCGTCTTGTCGGCCGACGCGATCCTCATCGGTGCCGGGCACAACGGCCTCGTGGCTGCTGCGTATCTCGCGCGGGCAGGGCTGCGGACGCTCGTGCTGGAGCGGCGTCCTTTGGTGGGCGGCGCCTGCGTCACGGAGGAGCTCTGGCCCGGCTTCCGGATCTCACGGGCTGCCTACGTCGCCGGGCTGCTGCGGCCCGTGGTGATTCGCGAGCTCGGGCTCGCGGCGCGGGGGCTGCGATTGCTGCCGCGCAATCCGTCCTCGTTCACGCCCCTGCCTTCCGACCGGGGCCTGCTGCTGGGGCGCGATCTCGAACGCTCCTGCGAGGAGATCCGCCGCTTCTCCGCCCGCGACGCGGCGCGCTACCCGGGGTACGAATCTCTCCTCGATCGCACGGCGCGCGCGCTCGAGCCGCTGCTCGACGTGGCACCGCCCGATCCCTCGAGCATCCGACCGCGCGATCTCTGGCCGCTGCTGCGCGCCGCCGGGCGCGGGCTTCGCATCGGAAGAGATTTCTCGCGCGCCGTCGCGCTCCTGCTCGGGCCGGCCCGGCCGACCCTCGAGACCTTCTTCGAGAGCGAACCGCTGCGCTCGACGCTCGCGACCGACGCCGTGATCGGAGCCTGGGCCTCGCCGTCATCGCCCGGCACGGGCTACGTGCTCTTCCACCACGTGATGGGCGAGACACATGGTGCGCGCGGCGTCTGGGCCTACGTCGAGGGGGGAATGGGCGCGCTCTCGGCGGCGCTCGCCCGTGCGGCCACGGACGCGGGCGCCGAGATCCGCTGCGAGACTCCC
>CAYOIG010000544.1:0-4096 GCA_964403915.1 uncultured Myxococcaceae bacterium | reverse complement strand
TGCCGATGATGAGCTGCGAGAGGCCGGCGGCCTCGGCGATCTGGACCGCACCGGCGACGAGCCACCGGGAGCCGAGCACGAGCGCGCCGAGACCGAGCGCCACGAGCCCGAGGTTCGCCGGCAGGCCGCCGTTGCTTCCCGGCCGCGCGGACGCTCCGGCCGCCGGCGACGTGCTCGGGTCGCTGCGCGAGACGCGGATCGAGAAGGCGGTATACACGGCGAGGCCGGCGAGGAGTGCGAGGCCGTCGAGGCGCGACACGCGTCCGTCGAGACCCAGCGCCCAGCTCGAGAGCGAAACGGCGATCAGGATGGGAACGTCGATGCGGACGAGCTTGCTGTCCACCGGCAGGGGCGCGACCAGGGCCGAGAGGCCGAGGATGAAGAGCACGTTGAAGACGTTGCTGCCGACGACGTTGCCGACCGCGAGATCCGAGCTGCCGGCGAGCGCCGCCGCCCCGCTCGCGGCGAGCTCGGGCGCGCTGGTGCCGAAGGCGACGACCGTGAGGCCGATCACGAGCGGCGAGAGGCCCGCGGCGGCGGCGAGCCGCGACGCCCCGCGCACCAGCAGCTCGGCGCCGCCGATCAGCAGCAGCAGCCCGAGAGCGAAGAGGCCGAGTGTCGCTGCGTCCATCGTCCCCCCCGGCAGGCACGGGCGCCGGCCTGCGACACCTGCGCAGCCTCGACCAGCTCTCGGAGATCTTCGAGCGGCGTGCGGTCCTGCTCGGAGAGCGACCGACGCTCACGGCCTTCGGCTCTTCGTGCCGATGTTACGGCACTCCGGCCTCGATCGGACGCCCGCGGCGATCGTGCTCGTTTGCACACCAGCCGTCGTCGCAAGGCTCGGCCGGGTGTGGGCCGCACGCGGCTCGCGGCTTCGTGGCGGATTCATCTCTGACATCTCCGACGACTGGGCCCCCTCCTTGCGCCGCCCCGCCTCGGCTCAGCGCCTCGCGCGCGACCGGAGCCGCAGCGCGGCGAGAACGAGCAGGGCTTCGGGGCCCAGCAGGCCGCAGCTCGCCGGCGGAGGGTTCGCCGCCTCGTCGGGGTCCCACGGCCCCTGGCAGAGCGTGTCGGCCGGAGAGTCGATGGCTCCGTCGCCGTCGTTGTCGATCCCGTCCTGGCACTGCGGGCTCTCTGTGCCGAACTGCGCGAGGTTGCAGCCCGCGTCGGCCGAATCGATCGCGCCGTCGCCGTCGTCGTCGATCCCGTTCACGCAGTCGAATTGCTCGTCGATGTCGGTGACGCTCGTGCAACCGGTGTCCCCCGGGAAGTCGATCGCTCCATCAACGTCGTCGTCGATGCCGTTCGCGCACGCCGGAGGGGGCGCGGGGCTCACGGGACAAGACTGCTGCGCGGTTAAGCCGGATCCGGCGACGAGCGTTGCCTCGAAGCTCTGCCAGCGCTGCCAGTCCATTCGCAGGACGCCGTCGAGCCAGGGCAGGAGCAGGGAGTTCAGGATCGCGTGCTGCGTTGCACGCGAGATTCCCGCACCGCCGCAGAAGATCTCGCCGAGATTGCAGAGCGTGTTGTTGATGCCGAACTGGCAGTGGCTCCCGCCCTGGATCGAGACGTACGTCTTGCACGTCGAAGCCGAGGCGTTGTACATCGGGACCTGGTGCTGCGAGGCAGGAGCCACGCAGTCCTTCGTTCCCGAGAATACGAGCGTGGGTACCGCGATGCCCGCCGCGGCGCCGATCGCGGAAGGGTTCGTCTCGGCGGGAGCCAGCACGGCGAGCGCGTCGATCGTCGGATCCGCGTCGGCCGCGAGGAGGCTCGCGCCTCCCCCCATCGAGTGGCCCATGACCGCCGTCTTGCCCGAGAGCTTCTGGTGGAGAAACGAGGCTGCGTTCCCGTTCTCGGCGCGGAGCCTCTCGACCACGAATGCGAGGTCGGCACCGAATGCGGCGTGGTTCGGGAAGAGCTCGCCTCCGGTGGTGGGGAGGGCCACGACGTAGCCTTCCGGGACGAGCGCGGTCCACACGTTCTCGTACGCCGTCACGACCATCTGGAACCCGTGGCCGAAGACCACGACCGGGAAGCCGCCGGGCGGGGGCGTCGCGAGCGGGGCTCCCGATCCCGCGACCGTTGCCGGGTAGTAGAGCTCGACGCCCACGCTGCGGTTGCCGCGAGCCGGATCCTGCCAGCTCACGCTCACTCGCCCGATCTCGGTTGCGGCGACAGGAAGCGCGGCGGAGACGGCGAGTACGAGAGCAGCCGCGTGGGCGAGGATCCGCATGGGGGCTCTCCGGGGGCAAGAGGGATGGGTCCGTGCCCTTTTACGATGTCACGCGGGTTCGATCAAGCAAAACGGACGGGTCCTCGCCCCGCGGGACAGGTTTCTTCGGCCGGCTTGACGCCTCCCCTTCTGGCGAGCGAGTCTCGCCTCGGGAGGGCCTGCGCCATGCCGATTCGCTTCGAGGGCGGCTGCTACTGCAAGGGGCTTCGCTACGTCGCAGAGGGGGAACCCCTTTTCAAGGTCCAGTGCCATTGCCGCGAGTGCCAGTACCTGACCGGCGGGCATCCGAACCTCGTGATGGGGATGCCGGCCGCGGGCTTCCGCTGGACGCATGGCACGCCGAAGGCGTTCCGCCGGAGCGACCTGCCGAACCCGGTCACGCGCGAGTTCTGCCCGGAGTGCGGGACGCACGTGCTCACACGGGCGCCCGGCTTCCCGACTGCCGTCTTCCTCAAGCCGGGTTGCTTCGACGATCCGACCCTCTACGGATCGCCGCAGATGGCGATCTTCACCGTCGATCGGCAGCCGTTCCATCACATGCCCGAGGGCATCCCGGCGCACCCGCGCGCTCCCGGCGCCGCGTAGCGAGGACGCCTCCGCGCAGCGCTACGTGACGCCCGCTCCTGTTCCACTGGCACGACCTCGAGCACCACCAAAGCGGGCTCGGCCTTCTCACGTCCGTGGACGCCCATCACGGACGTGCCGACGAAGTTCTGGCAGCGCCGGCTGCGGTTCACACCGCCGGCCATGCGCATCACCCCGAGCCCTTCGCTCCGAGTCGAAGAAGCGGAAGGCCAGGTAGAGCGACGTGGCCGAGAGCACGTGCCAGAGCGCGTGCCCTTGCCAGAGGCTCGCCGGGTCACAGACGATCCGGCGCACGTCGGCCTCGCGAACGCCGTACGCGACCGCGATCGTGACGAGCGGAAGGAGCGCTGCAGCGGCCGTGGCGAGCCCGCGGCGAACGTGCCGCACCATTCCGGTCGCAGCGATCGCCGCGATCGAGATCATGCTGAGCGTCGTATCGAGGCGCCACTTGAAGGCGACGAGGAGCGCCGATCCGGTCGCCCAGGCGCCCACTGCGACGCGCCAGCGGACGCCGAAACCGTCGTGGAGCGAGCGAGCTGCCACCGCGGCGAGACCGAGGTACATCCCCGCGACGTCGAGCCACTGGAACTCACGGGTCACCGTCGCGTGGAAGAGCAGGCTCCCGGCTCCGAGAACGGCGCACGAGAAGGCGAAGACGACGCTTCCGGGTGTGACACGCGTCGCGAGGGCGAGCGCTCCGACGAAGAAGAACGCGAGGTTCGACCAGGTGTTCGCGGGCTGCTGGATCGCGTCGCGCGAGGCAAGCGAAGCCCAGCGATCGCTCGCCTCGCAGTACTCGGCGCAGTCGCCGGGCGAAAGCCCGGCCCAGACCTCGGCCGAAGGAAGCGGAAGGAGCCAGATCCCGAAGAGCACGGCGACGAGCACCGTCGCGGCGAGAGCGATCGAGACGTCCCGCCACGGCGCGCGAGCATCCGCGCCACTCATCACCTCATCTCCCCCCTTGCTCGATCATGCCCCCTCCGTCCCCCCCTCTCGGAATGCGTGGCCGAGATCGGCGTCGCAGCACATGCAGCGATGCTCGCCAGCTTCGTGGCGATCCCAGTAGGCACCGGTGAAGGCGCGTTCGCTGCCCTTTTGCCGGGCGCCGCCGTACTGCTCGGGCGTGAGTCTCTGGCGCCACTCGTCGTCCCCCTTCCGGGCTTAGTCGCTCATTGCGTTCTCCTCGAGATCCCCGGAGCCATGCGGGACCGCAGCCGGCGTGCCACCCACCAGCTGCCGGCGCCCAGCGCGACGAGCAGGGTGACGGCGAGCACG
>CAYOIG010000543.1:0-7139 GCA_964403915.1 uncultured Myxococcaceae bacterium | reverse complement strand
TGACGTGGTCTCGAAACGGCTGGTAATGTGTACACATGGCGCGACGTGAGGCGACGATCGGGGTTCGGGAGCTCCGGACCCGGCTGAGCGCCTACCTCCGGGAGGTCGCCAGCGGCAAGACGATCACCATCGGCGACCGCGCGCGCAGGCCGATTGCGCGCCTCGTGCCGGTGCAGCGCTGCCCCGACGCCGAGGTTCTCGATCGTCTCGCCGCACGAGGCGTGCTCGCGAGGGGCGCAGGAAAGCCCTCACCCAAACCGGTGAAGCCGCGGCGACGCGGCCGGACGGTCGCGGAGATCGTGATCGAGGACCGCGATTGATCCTCTACCTCGACACGAGCGCCCTCGTGAAGCTCCACGTCGAGGAGGTCGGGACGTCGGATGTGATCGCCGGTGTGAGCCGGGCGACTGCGGTGGTGACGGCTCGCATCAGCTATGCCGAGGCCCGCGCTGCCTTCGCACGCCATCGCCGCGAGGGCGCGCTGCGCACGGCCGATCTGCGCCGGGTGGTGCGAGATCTCGACGACGAATGGGCCACGTACAGCATCGTCGAGATCAGCGACGCCGTCGTCCGGCGCGCCGGGGCGCTCGCCGAGCGCCATGCGCTGCGAGCCTACGATGCCGTCCACCTGGCCGCTGCTCTCGACGTGCGGCGTGCGGGAGGGGAGGTGGAGTTCGCAGCCTTCGACGCGAGGCTCTGCCGCGCGGCCCGGCGAGAAAAGCTCGCGGTTGCTGCGCTCTAAGGCGCGCACCCGAAACTTGCCGGTCGGTTCCTGTCCCGCTACCCACCCGGCCATGCACGACGACTTCAAGCGCTTCCGGGGCACCCCCGGCTACATCGCATCGGGCCCGCTGGTGGACGCCGTCAACTGCGCCATCGCCCTCGAGCGGCCGCTGCTGATCAAGGGCGAGCCGGGCACGGGCAAGACGGTGCTCGCTCGGCACGTGGCCGAGGGCCTCGGCATGCCGATGCTCTCGTGGCACATCAAGAGCACCACCAAGGCGGCCGACGGCCTCTACGTCTACGACACCGTCCAGCGACTCAATGACAGCCGCTTCGGCACGGGCGACGTGGCCGACATCCGGCACTACATCCGCCTCGGTCCCCTCGGCCGCTCGTTCGCGGCGGAGGAGCGGCAGGTGCTGCTGATCGACGAGATCGACAAGGCAGACCTCGAGTTCCCGAACGACCTCCTGCTCGAGCTCGACGAGATGCGCTTCTCGATCATCGAGACCAGCGAGGACGTTCGCGCGAAGCACCGGCCGGTGGTGCTGATCACGTCGAACAACGAGAAGGAGCTACCCGACGCGTTCCTTCGGCGCTGCGTCTTCCACTTCATCGAGTTTCCGGACGTCGCGCTCATGCGCCAGATCGTCGACGTGCACCATCCGAATCTCGACGCGAAGCTTCTCGATCAGGTGCTGATCAAGTTCTACTGGCTGCGCGAGCAGAACGAGCTGCGCAAGAAGCCCTCGACATCGGAGCTGGTGGACTGGATCTCGGCCCTGCTGCGCTCGGGCATCTCGCAGGAGCAGGTCGAGGCGCACATCCCCTTCCTCGGCACGCTGCTCAAGAAGGAGCAGGACGCCGATGCGCTGCGCGACTACGAGCAGCGCAAGGGCAAGTATCCCACGCGCTGGTCCGACCTCGGGCCGCGCTACAACCAGTAGGGCGAGCGGGCCGCCGTGTTCCTCGACCTCTTCTACGGCCTGCGCACGGAGGGGGTGCCCGTCTCGCTTCAGGAGTGGCGTGCCTTTCTCACGGCCCTCGAAAAGGGCCTGCACGGCACGAGCCTGCTGCGCTTCTACCATCTCGCGCGCTGCTGCCTGGTGAAGAGCGAGACGTATTTCGATGCCTTCGACCGTGTCTTCGCGCGCGTGATGCAGGGGGTGGAGGGCGCGTTCGGCGACGACGTCACGGAGAAGGTCCTCGACTGGCTGCGCGATCCGAAGAACTTCGGCGAGCTGACGCCCGAGCAGCTCGCGGAGCTCGAACGCCTCTCCTCCGACGAGCTGATGCGCCGCTTCCTCGAGCGCCTCTCGGAACAGACCGAGCGCCACGACGGGGGCGATCGCTGGGTCGGGACGGGAGGCCGCAGCCCCTTCGGCCACGGAGGGCAGCATCCGACGGGCATCCGCGTCGGTGGTGCGGGCGGGCGGCGCTCGGCGATGAAGGTGGCCGAGGAGCGGCGCTTCGAGGACTACCGCACGGATCGCACCCTCGACCTGCGCACGATGCGCGTGGCCCTCCGGCGCCTGCGACAGCTCACGCGGACGGGGCTCGCGACCGAGCTCGACCTCGAAGAGACCATCGACGAGACCTGCAAGAACGCCGGCGAGATCGATCTCGTCTTCCGGCCGCCGCGCAAGAACGACGTGCGACTGCTGCTGTTGATGGACGTCGGCGGTACGATGGATCCCTACTACGAGCCGGTGAGCCGGCTGCTGACGGCGCTGCACGAGGAGCGCGGCCTGCGCGACTTCGAGGCCTGGTACTTCCACAACTGCGTGTACGATCACGTCTACACCGGCGCGAAGCTCACGCGCGCCGAGGCGCGGCCGACGGCAGACCTGCTGCGGCGCCTCGATCCGCGCTGGAAGGTGGCGATCGTGGGAGATGCCGCGATGCACCCCACGGAGATGCTGGAGGCCTTCGGTGGCATCGACCCGCGCACCACCACGCCCACACCGGGGATCGTCTGGCTCCAGCGCATCGCCGCCCATTTCCAGCGCAGCGTCTGGATCAACCCGGACCCGGCCTCGGGCTGGGACTCGACCTACACGACGAAGCTCGTGCGGCGCCTCTTCCCCATGTTCCACCTCAGCGTCGACGGCCTCTCTCAGGCGGTGGCGGCCCTGGTCGGCGCGCGGGCCTGAGCCTTCGCTAGCTCTCGCGCGCCCCCTGTGATTGACTCCGCTCCGTGGCAGAGCCGCGCGAGCTTTCTTTCCATCGTGATGAGCGGCAGGCCCTCGAGGTGCGCCTCGCCGGCGTCTGGACGAAGGCCGAAGGCCTGCCGCCGGCCGACGAGCTGCGCCGCGCGATCGAGCTGCCGGCGCCGCCGAGTCGCGTCTCGTTCGATTCGCGCGGCGTGCAGCGCTGGGATTCGGCCCTCGTCGCGGTGGTCGACCGGCTGATCGAGCTGGCCCGGGCGCGGAAGGTGCCGGTCGTGCTCGACGGCCTCCCGGCGGGCGTCGTGCGGCTGGTCGCGCTCGCAGATGCGGTGCCCGAGCGGGGCAGCGGCGGCACACCGGCCCCCGAGCCCGGCTTCGTCACGCGCCTCGGGCAGGGCGCGCTCGCCGTCTGGGACGATGCTGCGGTCTTCGTTCCCTTTCTCGGCGAATCGGTGCTCGCGGTTGCCGCCCTCTTCGTCGGACGCGCCCGGATGCGCGCGACGGACTTCTTCCTCGCCCTGCAGGACTGCGGCGCCTCGGCCCTCGGCATCGTCTCGCTGATCAGCCTGCTGGTGGGCCTCATCCTCGCCTTCGTGGGCGCGGTGCAGCTGCAGCAGTTCGGCGCCACGGTCTACGTCGCGGATCTGGTCGGCATCGCGATGACGCGCGAGATGGGCGCCATGATGACGGGCATCATCATGGCCGGCCGAACGGGAGCCTCCTTCGCGGCGCAGATCGGCAACATGAAGGTGACGGAGGAGATCGACGCCCTGCGCACCTTCGGCATCTCGCCCATGGAGTTTCTGGTGCTGCCGCGCATGGCGGCGCTCTTTCTCATGATGCCGCTGCTCACCCTCTACGCCGATTTCGTCGGCATGGCGGGGGGCATGATCGTGGGCGTCGGAATGCTGGACCTCACGCCCGAGCAGTACGTGAAGCACACCATGGACGCCGTCTCGATGACGAACTTCATGATCGGCGTCATGAAGGGCTCGGTCTTCGGCGTGCTCGTCGCCGTGGCGGGATGCCTACGCGGCATGCAATGCGGCAACGATTCGGCGGCCGTCGGGCAGGCGACAACCTCCGCAGTGGTCACGGGCATCGTCCTCATCATCGTCACCGATGCGGTCTTCACGGTGATCTGCAACGTCCTGGGGATCTGAGATGGGGGCAGCCGCAGTCGAGACGGGGGCCGCAGCCGGGAGCCAGCGCGATGCGCACATCGTGATTCGCGATCTCGACATGGCCTTCGGCGACTTCGTGGTGATGCGAAACCTCTCCTTCACCATTCGCAGGAGCGACATCTTCGTGATCATGGGCGGGAGCGGCTGCGGCAAGAGCACGCTGATGCGCACCATGATCGGCCTCCTCGAGCCGGCGCGGGGCGAGGTGCTCTACGACGGCGTGAGCTTCACGACGGCGCCTCCGGAGCAGCGCGAGGTGCTGCTGCGCAAGATGGGCGTCCTCTTCCAGCAGGGGGCGCTCTGGAGCTCGCTCACGCTGGCCGAGAACGTTGCGCTGCCGCTGCAGCAGTACACCTCCCTCGGAGCGGCCGAGATCGCCGAGATGGTCGATCTCAAGCTCTCCCTGGTGGGCCTCAAGGGCTTCGGCGACTACTACCCGGCCGCCATCAGCGGCGGCATGCGCAAGCGCGCGGGCCTCGCGCGGGCGATGGCGCTCGACCCCGAGATCCTCTTCTTCGACGAGCCCTCGGCCGGCCTCGATCCCATCAGCTCCAAGCTCCTCGACGACCTCATCCTCGAGCTGAGAAACAGCCTTGGCGCCACCATCGTGCTCGTGACCCATGAGCTGCCCAGCATCTTCGCGATCGCCAACAATGGGGTATTCCTCGACACCGGGTCGCGTACCATGGTGGCCACCGGGAGCCCGAAGGAGATGCTCGAGTCGTGCGCGAATCCGAACGTTCAGACCTTCCTCCGCAGGGGCGCGCCGGCCGGCCGGCCCGGCACCCCGGCGGAAGCGCCCGAGAGGGACGCCTGAGCCATGAGTAGGCGTGCAAACCCGACCGCCATCGGCATCTTCGTGCTGGGCGCGATTGCCCTCGCCCTGGCCGGCATCGCCATGTTCGGCTCCGGCCTGCTGGCCCGGCCGAAGGCGACCTTCATCCTCTACTTCCCCGAGTCGGTGAACGGTCTCGACGTGGGAGCGGCGGTCAAGTTCAAGGGCGTTCAGCTCGGCCGCGTGACCCAGATCATGCTGGGCTACGACCAGAAGCCCGGCACGAGTGACGTCGCCGTTTTGATCGAGGTCGACGAGAAAACCTACGCGGAGAAGACGAGCCGGATCGCCGATCTGTCGAACCGCGAGGTGATGAAGGAGGCCATCGATCACGGGCTGCGCGCGCGTCTCGAGACCCAGAGCCTGGTGACGGGGCTGCTCTACATCGAGCTCGGCTTCCATCCCGACACCCCCGTGCGCTACATGCAGCTCGGCGACACCTACGCGGAGATCCCGACCATCCCCTCCAACCTCGAGGAGATCGTCGGTCGCGCCATGAGGGCCATCGCGCGCATCAGCCAGATTCCCTTCGAGGAGATGGTGAGTTCGTTCACCAGTCTGGCGAAGAACGTCGATTCGCTGGTGCAGGACCCGAAGGTGCGCGAGTCGCTGGCATCGATCGATGCTGCGGCGCAGGAGGCCGAGAGCCTCCTGCGCGCCTTGCGGGTCGAGGTGAAGCCGCTGGCGCACGACACGACCGCGACCGCCGAGGATCTGCGAAAGACGCTGACCGAGGTGCGAGAGTTCGCGGAGTCGGCGCAGGGCATGCTGAAGGACGGCTCTCCCCTGCGCTACCAGCTCTCGAACGCCCTCAGCGAGCTCACGAACGCGGCGCAAGCGCTGCGGGTGCTGGCCGACTATCTGGAGCGAGACCCCCAGGCGATCCTCACGGGCAAGGACGCGGTGGAGCCCTAGCATGAAGCGACGATCGTTCGGAGTGGTGACCCTCCTCCTTCTCCTCCTCGCGTCTGCGGGCTGCACGAGCCTGCTGCCGAAGACGCCCCCGTCGAGCTTCTACGTGCTGGACGCAACGGCGGAGCGGGGCGCAGCGGCGCTGCCGGTCGCGCTCGGTGTCGGTCCGGTGCAGCTTCCGGGCTACACCGACCGCCCGCAGATCGCCGTGCGCACCGGACCGAACACGATCGTGCTCGAGGAGACGCATCGCTGGGCGACCCCGCTGCAGCAGGCCGTGACGAACATGCTGATGGTGGATCTCGGTCGCCGGCTGGGCACCGACCGCATCACCGCCTTCCCCTTCGCGCTCGGCCTGCCGCGCGACTACGACGTGAGCCTCGACTTCTTCCACTTCGAGCCAGACGCGGGTGGGCAGGTGCGGGTGGAGGCGCTGTGGCGGATCTGCCGCTCCGCGACGGGAGACGAGCTCCTGGTGCGCCGCGCCGATCTCTCGCGCTCGGCGGCTGCGGGAGACTTCGCGGCGGCGAGCGCGGCGCTGAGCGATGCGCTCGGAGAGCTCGCGACCGAGATCGCCGCTGGTGTCCAGCAGGTGCACGCCGCGCGCTGATCCGCTCTCAGGGGCCCTGCTCGTCGCTCAGATCGTAGAGATGGAGCGACGCCCCGGGTGCGTGCTGCGCGTCGAGGCGCCGCCCGCGCTGGTCGAGCTGGAAGAGGAAGAAATCCTCCTCCGTGCGCGGTGTCTGGCGCAGGTGGACGTGCGAGAAGAGCAGCCACACGCGCGGCAGTCCGCGCAGGCGCTCGACGTCACGCAGGTCGTCCGGCCAGACGCTCTCGGCCGATCGGCCGACGATTGCACGCTGCGGATCGAGCCCGTAGCGCGGCGCGTAGTAGCGCCACGCGAACTGGGCGTCGTAGTAGACGTAGAGTGCATCGCCGGGCCTCGCTTCGCGGCGAAGATGCTCGAGAAGAGGCCGCGGATCCTCGAAGCGGGGCGGTGCGAGGAGCTTCTTCGTCTCGGAGGCCAGCGGATCGAAGAGCAGCAGCAGCAGCAGCAGCGCACCGAGCAGCGGCACGCGCTCCGTCTCGCGCCGGAGCCCATCGGCACCGGCAGCGATGAAGAGGGCGAGGATCGGGATCAGGAAGACGACGAGGCGCCCGTGCACGGGATAGAGATGCAGCGCCGAGGCCGCGAGCAGAAAGGGGAGGGGCGAGAGAGCGATCAAGGCAGCCTCGCGCCGCTCGCGAAGGGCGAAGACGAGGCCGGCGAGCAGTGCGAGCGCCGCAGCACCGGCCGGAAAGAAGACGCCAGGGTCC
>CAYOIG010000542.1:0-2721 GCA_964403915.1 uncultured Myxococcaceae bacterium | reverse complement strand
GGTGGCGACGGTGACCTCCGACGCGGAGACCGAGGAGCCCGACGAGGAGACGCTCCGGCGCTTCCACACCGAGGCGGCCGACCGCTTCCAGAAGCCGGGCCGGGTGGTGGCCGAGGCGCTCTTCACGAGCACCGTCACGCGACCCGAGGCGCAGGCCTTCCAGCGCGCGGCCGAGGCGGCCCGGCGGCTGCGGGCCGGGGAGCCGTTCGACGCGGTGCGCGCGGCGCTCGGCGATCCGCAGGCGACGCCGCTGCCGGCCGGGCCGCTGCCCCTCGAGACGCTGCGGCAATATCTCGGACCGTCGGCCGCGCAGGCCGCGGCAGCCCTCGCGCCGGGAGAGATCGGCGAGCCCGTCCGGGGCGGCTCGGGCTACACCGTTCTGCGCCTCGTCGAGCGTACGGGCGGCGAGACCGCACCCTTCGAAGAGGTGCGACAGGAGGTGCGCGCCGAGTGGCTGCGCACCCAGGGTGAGCGTGCGCTCGGCGACTACCTCGAGGAGCTGCGACAGCAGGGGGACGTGCAGGCGCGTCTTCCGGCACCGGCGTCGCCCGCAGAAGACCGGGCCGGACGTTGAGCCCTCGCGCGGCCGCGATGCTCCGGGGCTTCGGCCTCGCGCTCGCGGCAGCGCTCACGGCCTGTCTGCTGCCCGAGGCCGTGCGTGCACACGGACGCTCGACCTCGACGTCCTCCTTCGAGATCGAGCCCGGTCTCCGTCCCAGCGCCCGGATCAGCGTCCGCGCGCCGATGTCGGACTTACAGCGCGCGGTGCCGGGCATCACGACGCTCGGCGCGACGCCGCTGGGTGCGAGGACGGAGGTTCTGGCCCTCGTGGATCGCTATCTGCAGGAGCGGGTCGTGCTGCGCGCGGCCGGGGAGGCCTGTTCGGTGGTCGGCGCCGCTTCGGCGGTCGTGACGGCCGATCCCAGTCATCTGGGTCGCTCCTGGCACGTGCTCTGCGAGCACGCGGGACCCCTCGTCGTCGAGAGCACGGCCTTCTACGACGTGCAGCCCGCCCATCTGCACCTGGCGCGGATCCGTCTGGCCGAGAGCTCGCCCGTCGAGCAGGTGCTGGTGCAAGCAAGGCCGCGGGTCGCGATCGAGCCCCCGGCCCCGGGCCGTGCGGCCGCCGGCTCGGAGCTGCTCGACTACGTGAAGCTCGGCATCGAGCACATCTTCACGGGAACGGATCACGTCTGCTTCGTGCTGGCGCTGCTTCTCATCGGCGCCACGCTCGGCGAGGTGGCGACGGTGGTGACGGGATTCACGGCCGCTCACAGCGTGACGCTGGCGCTGGGCGTGCTCGGCATGGTGCGGCCTGCGTCGGCGGCGGTGGAGGCGCTGATCGGGCTCTCGATCGTGGTCGTGGCGCTCGAGAACTTCTTCGAGACGGCGGGCGCCTCGACGCGCCGGCTCGTTCGCGGCGGCCTTGCGCTGCTGCTCGCCTTCGCGATCGGTGGGGCGCTGGCCGGGGCGGTGGCGGTGCCGGCGCTGGCCCTTGCCGGGGTCGGGCTCTTCTCCCTCTGCTATCTGGCACTGCTCTCGCGTGCGGCGCGGCCCGCGCGGCTGCGCTGGCTCGTCGCCTTCGTTTTCGGGCTCGTACACGGATTTGGCTTTGCGGGCGTGCTCGCCGAGACGGCGCTGCCGGCCGGCCGCACCGCGCAGGCGCTGCTCGGCTTCAACGTCGGCGTCGAGCTCGGCCAGCTCGCGATCGTGATCGCGCTCTGGCCTCTCTACCGGGCGCTGCTCTCGCGCCGCCCCGGCGCGCGGCCGGCGGTGGTACAAGTCGGCTCGGCGGTCGTGCTCGCGGCGGGCCTGTTCTGGTTCCTCACGCGCGCGCTGGGGGGGGCATGACGGAGAGGCGGCCGGTGAAGAAGCGGGCAGTGCGCGAGATCACGCGGGCGGAGCTCGTGCTCGGCCTCTGCCATGAGATCGGCAACATCCTGGCGGCGAGCCGGCTCGGTGCGCACCTGGTGGCGAAGGGGCTGCTGGAGGGCGACGCCTCGGAAGCCGCGGCCCGGATCGAGGCCGAGACGGCCCGGGCCGGCGCCTACCTCGGGCAGATGCGGCCGCTGCTCGACGCGGCGCCCGCTTTCCGCATGCGGGTCTCGGCTTCCGAGGTGCTGGAGGCCCTCGGACGCAGCCTCGGCGCCGCCGCCGGCGGCCCGCGCCAGCTCTCGATCCGTGCGCCGCGGGGAGTGCCCGATCTGCGCATCGATCCCGACGCTCTCCATCACGTGCTGGTGGCGCTGGTGCTCGCGGCAGCGGACGTCACGGCAGGCAAGGATCAGGTGCGCGTTTCGGCGCGGCGCCGCGGCACGCAGGTCGTGTTGACGATCGAGGACGACGGCGGCCCGCTGGAAGAGGGGCCCGCGGCCGGTGTGGCGCCGCAGCGCGGCAGGCCGCTGGTGCTGGCGGCAGCGACTGCGGTGGTGCGCGCGCAGGGAGGCAGGCTCGGCATCGAGGCGAGGCCGCGCGCTGCCGGAACGCGCGTCCTTCTCGTGCTGCCGGCGGCTCGGCCCTACGCCGTCTCGCGCAGCGCGCGACGCGACGCGAGAGGCCGCTGAAGCGCAGGCCTTCCACGTGCAAGACGTGTAAAACGACCTGCACGTCGCCTGCCCGGCTGGCGTGCGCTAGGGTCCCGCCGCCATGCGCCGCCCCCGCAAAGAAGTCCGCAACCTCGCGATCATCGCGCACGTCGACCACGGCAAGACGACGCTCCTC
>CAYOIG010000541.1:0-4960 GCA_964403915.1 uncultured Myxococcaceae bacterium | reverse complement strand
GATCACGCCACGGCTCACCAGTTGGTAGAACGTCTGCCGGACGCTTGCGGGATGCTCCTGCTCCAGGATCTCGACGATTGCCGCGCGGATCACGTCCATCTCGGCACGCGTTCTGCGGTCCCGTCTTATGGGCCTAGCCCTATTAGCGATCGTGCGGCGAGCGGCGGTCACCGCGACACCCCCGCGCGGGCGCGCTCGCGGGCCATTTTCGCGGCGAGCGTTACTGCACACTTACCCTGATCGACCGCCTCGATGAGCTCCGGCGTGCCCGTGTCGAGCACCTCGCGGGCGCGTTGGACTCCACGTCGCGAGACGTTCAGCATTTTCGCCGCTGTGGCCTGAGACATTGTTTCTTTGGAAGCAAGGTCCGTCCGTGTCCCCTGCGGCATGTTCGCGAGTCGAGCCGCGATCATGCACCGCTGCGACACGTTCAAGTTTCGGCGAACTTCGATCGCGATCGCGGTGGTCGTCGTCGCCACGGGCGTCTCGGTGATGTTGCTCGTCACGCTGCGACTCGCCGGTGTGAGTCACGCGAGAGGCGCTGGACTTCGCCGAGCAAGAGGTCGCGAGCCTGCGCCAGCAGGACCGCGCGCCTCTTCGTCGTGCGCAGCTCGACGCGCAGGCTTTCCAGCGTCGTGACCGGGCGCCGGCGCCGGCGGGCGGGAGCGGGCTCGAGGCCCAGCGGGAGCAGCGCCTGGTGGGCGGCGTCGGGAGCGGGGCTTGACGAAGGATTCGGGGAGGCGTAGTCGTCGGTCATCATCTCGTGCCTTTCGAGGGGCTCCTGCCAGGGAGCCCTTCCCTTTTCAGGGCATGGGTTCCGGGGCCGGCGCTGTGCCGGCGGGCGTGGCCTGCTGCTGCCGCTCCGCCCGAAGCTCGGCGACGAGCTGCTGCGCCAGCGACTCGGCCAGGGCCTCGCAGAAGGCGCGGATGCGCGGATCGGCCGGCGGCGAGGCCTTCACTTCGTCGAGCCCGGAGCGCCGGAGCGGAGGTCTGAAATCCTGGCGAACTCTCCGGCCCGCTCGGCCAGAATCGCTTGCCGCGCGCACTCCACCGCCTGCGGCGCTCGGGTGCGGCCCACCAGCTCGGGCGCAGCGCCGTCCGCGGTCCACGCGATCAGCGCAACCTCGACCACGTCCTGGTTGCCAGCCATCGCCTCTCCCCAGGGGGCAGAACACGCCCCTAGTAGGGAAAGGCGACAGCGCCGGGCGCTTGTAACAGAAGGCCGAAAAAAAGGCGAGGCTAGTTGCTGGGCTCCGCGATTCGCTTGGCGGCGCGCATGATCGCGGTATAGACGCGGTTCCATTCGGCCCGCTGAAGGCCCAGCTCCTGGCACGCCTCGCCGGGGTCCTTCCCGTCGCGGACCACTAGCTGTACGAGCTGCCGGTGGACCTCGGTAGCGACCTCGGCCTCGATGATCGCGTCGAGGATCCGCAGGCCCTGCCTTCGGGCGGCTTCGGCCTCAGGATCCTCGGCTGCGTCGTCAGCGAGGCCGGCGAGAACGCCGTCCGGTGCCTCCGGGTCGTCGTCATCGCGAACCACGCGCCCAGGCTTGAGCCAGGGTTTCTTTTTCTCGCCCCGGCTTGCGCGGCGTCGGTTTGCCTCCGCCCGGTCGAGGTCGAACGCTCCTAACTCGGTCGCCTTGCCGTACTCCCGGAGGTGCGTTGGCGCGTCGTAGTCCACCAGGCTCGCAAGCATGCTCACGTGGTCCTTTAGCTTCGGGTCGAGGGCCTTTTCTCCGCGCGCCTTGAGTGCGTCCCAGGCAATCTCCGTGCATACCCCATGCCCATATTTCGCCACACGCCAGCTCTCGAGAACGGCTTCCAGGCCCCGAGCGATCCATCCGGCGTCTCCTGCCTGGATGCAGGCCCGTAGGAACGCCACCGTCAGGAGGTCGTGGTTCTCCGAGAGGATGCGGCCGCAGAGGTACTCGTCGAACCAGCGGAGCCCTTCGGCGTGAAGGTGGGCGGGCTCTGCCTGCAAGATCGTCTGGAAGTGACTGGATTCGACCTCGCGCTTGATCGCCTGGTAGAGAGCCTTTCCCAGGCGCAGCGCGAACCGCGAAACGAACTCGGGATAGCCGGCCTCGATGCAGCGCAGGTACAGCCGAAACGTCGGATCTCCGAGGCCGTGGTACTCGTCGTCGTGCCAGCGCACGCCCATGCACACAGCCTACGCGACCAGCGCGACAGGCGCGCGTGTGATCGTTCTTCGTGCCGGTTCCACGCAGACGTAGCTTCCCCCCGCTACCACCCATGCGAGCCGCCGGAGGTGACCCTCCGGCGGCTCGTTCTGCTTTCGGGTGGACCAAGAAAGCCTGGCGCGTGCCACCTCGGCGGAAATACGCCCACATTCCGGCCGGGAGGTTGTGCATGAGACACCTGGCTCTCGCGGCGGTCCTGCTGGCCGCCTTCCTGCTTCGCGGGGTGGCCGGGGCCGTGTCGCTACCGATCATCGAGGTGGACTGCGGATCGGCGGTGCATCGCTGCTACCAGCTCGATTCTGCCGCCCGGCGTCTCGTGACGACGCCCGAGACGCCCCATGCCACGTGGACCATCGATCCCGTCGGCCCCTCGGATCCCGAGAGCTGGCGCCTGATCGGTGTCGATGTGGGGTTCGCCTCGTCGGCGTCATTCTACTTCGTCTTCGCCAGCACGAGCGGTCACGGGGATGCGATCCTGCGGGACGCCCGTTTCGTCGATTCGGCGGGGCGCGTGCTTCTCGCCTCCGCGGTGTACCTCGATGCCCACTGCTTCGTCCCTGCCATTGGCCCGTTCACCGGATCATGGATGTGCAGCGACGGAAACTCGATGTCGCGTTATCGAGGCTTCGGAAAGGCCGGGCGCGTCCCGAACGATCCCATCCTGCCCTCCCTCGACGGCCCGATCACGATCGACGCCACCTGGGACGTGTACCTGAACGACGTTCCGATCGCCTCCGCGCTCACGATCACCGGCATCGACTTCTCGTACGTCTACGAACACGTCTCTGTTCCCGAGCCGGGCACGCTCGGTCTCGTCACGGTCGGGCTTCTCGCTCTCGCGGCCGCGCAGCGGCGGCGCGATGAACGCCCCGCCGGACGCACCGGAGCCGAGCGCTAGGCGCCGCCCTCCGTGGGCACGAGACGCCTGCGCGCGAGCAGCACGTCGACGAAGACGCCGAGCGTGGGCTCTCCGGCGTCGGCGTACTCGTAGCGGGCGCGCACCACCGGCGTGCGCGGGTGGAGCAGCGCCGCGAGATCGAGCGGCGTCGCCGCCACCACGACGTCGGCGCCCGCTGCGTCGATGGTCTCGCGCAGGGCCTCGCGCTGCGCCGCGTCGTAGCCGACGGCCGGCAGCACGCGGCCGAGATGCGGGTAGCGGGCGAAGATCGCCTGCAGCGCAGGAGCGGCGTGCAGCCGCGGATCGACGATCTCGGCGGCTCCGCCGCGCGTTGCGGCCACGAGCCCCGCGCCATGCGACATTCCGCCGTGGGTGAGGGTCGGGCCGTCCTCCACCACGAGAACGCGCCTGCCGCGCACGGCCGCGGGATCGTCGAGGCGCACGGGCGAGGCCGCTCGCACGATTGGTGCGCGCGGGTTTACCGCTCGCGCCTCGCCGATCACGCGTTCGACGTCCGCAACCGAGGCCGCATCGACCTTCGAGACGACGATCACGTCCGCCATGCGCAGCACGGCCTCGCCGGGATGCCAGCGCGTGGCCTCGCCGGGACGCAGCGCGTCGACGAGCACCACGTGCAGGTCTGGCCGGAGAAAGGGGAAGTCGTTGTTGCCGCCGTCCCAGACGATGAGATCGGCCTCACGCTGCGCGGCCGCGAGAATCGCGGCATAGTCGACACCCGCAAAGACCACGTGACCGCAGGCGAGATGCGGCTCGTACTCCTCGCGCTCCTCGGCGCTGCACGCGGCCGCATCGAGATCGGCCCGCACGGCGAAGCGCTGCACGCGCTGGCGCTCGAGATCCCCGTACGGCATCGGATGGCGCAGGATCGCGACGCGAAGACCCCGCTGGCGTAGACGGGCACCGAGCCAGCGGGCCGTCTGCGATTTCCCGCAGCCGGTGCGCACCGCCGAGATCGCGATCACAGGACAGTCGGCTGGGAGCATCGTTCGTCCGGGGCCGAGCAGCGTGAAGTCGGCGCCCACCGCCAGCGCTCGCGATGCGCGGTGCATCACTTCTTCGTGGGAGAGGTCGCTATAAGCAAAGACCACCTCCGACACGCGCTCGCGCTGGCAGAGCGTCTCGAGCTCCGCCTCGTCCGCGATCGGGATCCCGTCCGGATAGAGAGGTCCGGCGAGAGCCGCCGGGTAGCGCCGCCCGGCAATGCCGGGAATCTGCGCCGCGGTGAAGGCGACCACGCGCACGCCGGGGTCGTCGCGGTAGACGACGTTGAAGTCGTGGAAGTCGCGGCCTGCCGCCCCGAGGATGAGAATCCGCCGGGGCTCGCCGGCATCACGCGATGCCTCGAGCGGAAGTCCCCCGGCCCCTGCACGCGCACTCTGCACGCGCGCCATCGTTCCTCTCCGCCGAGGCGGCCGCAAGGGAGGCCGCGCGGCCTCACACAGCGTGCCGCATGCGCGGCGCACGGTGCGAGACGAACGCGGGCCGGGGGCGTAACCTCTCGTGGCTGGCCCGCCGAGGCGGCCGGAGGAACCGCCGCTGACTCGCCGCACCCGATCGCTCACTCCCTTGGTCCCGCTCGCGATGCTGCTCGCCTGCGCAGGCGGCGCGGCGCCGTCCGCTTCCGACCTGGCCGCCGAGGCTGCGCTCGACGAAGCCGCCGCGCTGTGCAGCGCGCGTGTGAGCTCCGGCCCGAGCGAGGAGAGGGCGCAGCAGCGGCGCGTGGGGATCGAGATCCAGCGGATGGCCGCCGGAGCGACGTCCTTCGACGACACCGCGGACGAGCTCGCGCGCATTCACAGCGAGGCGAGCGACGACTGCTTCGATCAGGTGCTGCCCGCTCT
>CAYOIG010000540.1:0-1894 GCA_964403915.1 uncultured Myxococcaceae bacterium | reverse complement strand
TGCGGCGCCTCGTCTTCTCGGTGCTCATCGGCAATGGCGACATGCACCTCAAGAACTGGTCGCTGCTCTATCCGGACGGCCGCTCACCCGTGCTCTCCCCGGCTTACGATTTCGTCTCGACCATTCCTCATATTCCGGAAGGTGAGCTCGGACTTGGCTTCGGCGGAAGCCGCAGTCTCGCCGGGATCACGAGAGAACAGGTCCGACGCTTCGCCGATACGGCGCGGCTGCCGGTCAGCCCGCTCTGGGGGATCGTGCGTGATACGGTCGCGCGCACGGTCGAGGCCTGGCACCGGCTCGACGCACGCGACCTCTTGCCCGCCGATCTCGACGCCCAGATCGATCGCCAGATCGAAGCTGCGGCACGGGGCTCGGATGAATGAAGGGAAACCTCGCGTAGGCGAGCCCTACCCGCCCGCGCGCTCCAGCTTCTCCAGCAGCATGCGCGTGCAGATGTTGTTCGCGGCAAAATCGGACTCCGCCGGCAGGATGCCGAGGTCGCCGAGGAGCTGCGCCACGCGGATCATGATCACGGAGAAGCGGAAGGCGGCGAAGATGTCGTAGTAGGCGAGATGCTGGAGCGGCCGGCCCGCCCACTGCTCGTAGCGTGCAACGGTCTCCTCTGCGCTCGGGATCCCTTCGAGGCGCGGAATCCCGCAGCCGGTGCTGTGGTGCTCGTCGAAGAAGAGCCACCAGGCGACGTCCTGCGCGGGGTTGCCGAGGGTCACCATCTCCCAGTCGAGCACAGCGACGCAGCGGCCCTCGCGGAAGATCATGTTGCCGAGCCGCGAGTCGCCCCAGCACAGCGCGGCCGGCTCGTCGCCCTGCGGGCGATGACGCTCGAGCCAGGCGAGCCCGGCCTCGCTCGCGGGGTAGCTCCCGCCCTGCGCGGCCCAGCCGAGAAAGCGGCGGTAGTAGTCGAGCTGCGCGCCGAGAGGGGTCACGCCCTTCTGCGGCGCGGGGAGCACGCCGAGCGCTCTCCAGTCGAGGCCGTGGATCCGGGCGAGGATCTCGAGACCGCTCCACCAGATCGAAGACCGCTCCGCCGGAGAGATCTCCGTCACCCAGCCCTGCCCGTGGTAGGGAGGGCTGTCGGGAGGGATGCGTCCTGCCACGCGCTCCATCAGGTAGAACGGGCTGCCGAGGATGCCCGGATCCTTCTCCTGCCAGAGCACGGCCGGCACGGGAACGTCCGTCGCCGCGAGCGCGCGCATCACACGGAACTGGAGATCGACGTCGTAGTCGGGAAAGATACCGACGCCCGCGGGCTCGATGCGGAGCACCAGCTCGCGGCGCTGTTCCCGGCCGCCCTCCTTCCAGCGCAGATCGAACATCAGCGTGTCGCTGGAGAAGCCGGTCGCGCCGGGCCCCGTCAGCTCGGAGACGTCGATCTCCGTGGCGCCGGGCAGGCGCGCCGGGAGCCAGGCGAGGACTTGCTTTCGGGTCTGCTCGAGATCTCGACGGGGAGCGGGCACGTTCTTCTCCTCCTACTGCGGCGCAGCCAGGCGCCGGTGAGCGTCCAGCACCATGCGCGCCACGCGAATACCAGAGTCGGTGGCCTGGTGCGTGCCCATCCCGCCGCTGCCGGCATCGCAGCCGGCGAGGAAGAGCCCCTCGACACCCGTGCGGGCCGAGGGCTTGCGCGTGCCGCACTGGCCCACGATCTGGCCGATTCCCACGCATTCGCCTCCCTGCCTCGGGAGCACGCGGTCGCGGGTATGGGCCGAGACCTCGGCCGGGCCGTCGCACTCGCGACGTTCGATGGCATTCCAGGCCTCGGGGTAGAGCTTGCGGATCATCTCGTCGACCTTGCCGTACAGGGTCGTTATCTCGCGCGCGTCGGGATCGGGCGAGCAGATCGTGCCGGCGACGATGCACTGCTTGCCCGGAGGCG
>CAYOIG010000539.1:0-1718 GCA_964403915.1 uncultured Myxococcaceae bacterium | reverse complement strand
CCGTGTTCTCCCCTACAAGCAGGCGATCGCCGAGGGAGCCATCGCGATCTTCGAGGAGAAGTACGGCGACGAGGTGCGCGTCATCTCCTTCGGCGACTTCTCGACCGAGCTCTGCGGCGGAACGCACGCCCGCGCGAGCGGCGAGATCGGGCTGCTGAAGGTCGTGGGCGAGACCGGCATCGCGTCGGGCGTGCGCCGGATCGAGGCCCTTACCGGCGCCGGCGCGCTCGCGCACGTGAGACGGCAGGAGCGAGCGCTCGAGCGCGTCGCGGCGCTGCTGAAGGCGCCCGTCGGCGAGGTGCCGGCGCGGATCGAGAAGCTGCTGGAGGAGCGGCGCAACCTCGAGAAGGAGATGGAGAAGCTGCGGGCCGAGCGCCGCGGTGCGGCCTCGGGCGATCTCCTGTCGCAGGCACAAGAGGTTCGCGGTGTTCGGGTGCTGACGGCGCGAGCCGACGGGGCCGCCGCAGGCGACCTCCGGGCGATGGTCGACGACCTGCGCGACAAGCTGCGGAGCGGCATCGTCCTGCTCGCGGCCGAAGCGGAGGGCCGTGTGACGCTGGCGCTCGGCGTCACGCCCGATCTCGTTGCGCGCTTCAAGGCCGGCGTGCTGATTCGCGACGTGGCCGAGGTCGTCGGCGGCAAGGGGGGCGGCAAGCCCGACTTCGCCCAGGCGGGAGGCCGCGATGCGGAGAAGATCCCCGACGCCTTCGCGAAGCTGCTGGCGCTGGTCGAGCAGGGCGGGTGAGCGCGCTCCGCTACACGGCGGACCCCTACCACCCCGTACGACGCGAGACCCGCGAGGTGAAGGTCGGCGACGTCGGGATCGGCGGCGCGAACCCGATTCGCGTGCAGTCGATGACCACCACCGACACCCTGGACACGCAGGCGTCGGCAGACCAGATCGAGCGCCTCGCCGGGGCGGGGTGCGAGATCGTTCGGCTCACGGCGCCGTCGATCCGCGACGCCGAGAACCTGCGGGAGATCCAGGCGGAGCTCGCCCGCCGGCGCGTCCGCGTGCCGCTCGTCGCCGACATCCACTTCACGCCCAATGCGGCGATGATCGCCGCCGAGCACGTCCAGAAGGTCCGCATCAACCCGGGGAACTTCGCCGACAAGAAGAAGTTCGCGGTGCGCGAGTACGACGACCGCGCGTGGAACGAAGAGACCCTGCGCGTCGCCGAGCGCTTTCGCCCGCTGGTGCGCCGCTGCAAGCAGCTCGGCCGCGCGCTGCGGATCGGCACCAACCACGGGTCCCTCTCCGACCGCATCCTCAACCGCTACGGCGATACGCCGGCAGGGATGGTCGCGTCGGCGCTCGAGTTCCTCGACGTCTGCGAAGGCGAGGGCTACTTCGACATCGTCTTCAGCATGAAGTCGAGCAACACGCAGGTTGCCATCCAGGCCTATCGCCTGCTCGCTGCGCGGCTCGCGGAGCGTGCGCCGGGGCGGCCCGGGTACCCGCTGCACGTCGGCGTCACCGAGGCGGGCGACGGCGAAGACGGGCGGGTCAAGAGCGCGATCGGGATCGGCGCGCTCCTCGAAGACGGCATCGGCGACACGATCCGCGTCTCGCTCACCGAGGATCCGGTCCGCGAGATCCCCGTGGCCCGCGCCCTCGCGCGCCGCTACGACCTGCGCCGCGAGACCCTCGCACCGCCGCCGCTCCGCTGCGACCCCGGCGCGCCGTACGCGGACGATCCCTTCTCGCACGCGCGGCG
>CAYOIG010000538.1:0-5866 GCA_964403915.1 uncultured Myxococcaceae bacterium | reverse complement strand
CGTGGCGGGCGCGCTGTGCACGCCCGCCACGTGTCGATTTCGAGACCCGCCTACTTGTTGACCAGCGTGTCCACGCGCCGGTTGAACTTGTAGGCCGATTCGTCGTGGCCCTGCACAGCAGGGCGGCTCGAGCCGAAGCTCACCGTGATCACCTTCGACGAGGGGACCCCGAGCTTGATGTAGTAGTCGGCCAGCCCGTTGGCGCGCTTGTCGCCGAGGGCGAGGTTGTACTCCTCGGTGCCGCGCTCGTCGCAGTTGCCCTCGAGCACGATCTGCTTCCACTCGGGATGCCTCTCGATGTGGCCGACGTTCGCCTTGGCCGTCGGCTGCTGATCGGCCTTCAGGTTGTAACGGTCGTAATCGAAGTAGATGGTCTTGAGCTCCGGCACGCGGACGGGGCCGGAGATCGTCTCCGTGATGTCTGCCTCGACGAAGTCGCCGGAGCCGCTCGGCAGCACGGGCTGGGCCTCCTGCGGCTTCTTCGAGCAGCCGGTGGCGAGCGTCGTCGCCAGCATGGTCATCATCGCGATCCGCACGATGGATGTGCGCTTCATGGGTCCCTCCGGACCTCCCTCTTCCTGCAAGCCAGCATCGCCCGGCGCGGCTCCCGCCCGTTCGACCGCGCGCCCGCAGGCCCGGGCGCGACGAATCAAGTCGCCCATAAGGTGGACGGCTGACGCGGCACGTCAAGAGGCAGGGGGCGCCGCCCCGCTCAGCGCCCCTCGAAACGGGGCGGCCTCTTCTCGAGGAAGGCGCGCACGCCCTCGCGGTAGTCCTCGCTCTCGAAGCAGGCCCGGATCGACGCCTCGGCCCCGGCCAGATCCCGCCGGGCCGGATCCTGCGCCAGCGTCCGCACCACGCGCTTGACGCTCCGGAGTGTCAGGGGCGCGTTGGCCGCGATCTCGAGGGCGATCTCGCGCAGCCGCGCCTCGAGCTGATCCTTCGGCACGACCTGATTGAGAAGACCCATGCGCAGGGCATCCGAGGCCCCGAAGCGGCGCGCGGTGAAGAGCAGCTCCTTGGCGCGGGAAGGCCCCACCAGCGAGACCAGCGTCGCGATGCCCTCGGCCCCGTAGCCGAGGCCGAGACGGGCGGCCGGGATGCCGAGCAGGGCGTCCTCGGCCGCAATGCGAAGGTCGGCCGTGAGGGCCACGGCGAGCCCGCCGCCGATGCAGAAGCCGTGGATCATCGCGAGCAGGGGCAGCTCGAGCTCGGCGAGCGCGCGGAAGGCGCGAGCCGTGAGATCCTCGTAGGCGCCGGCGTCCGCAGACCCGCTGCGCGCCTGCTCGAACTGCGAGATGTCGGCCCCCGAGACGAAGGCGGTCTCGCCGGCTCCGCGCAGGATCGCGACGCGGATCGCGGGATCGCTCGCGAGGGCCGCGACGGCGCCCGGAATCGCCTCCCACATCGAGACCGAGAGCGCGTTCCGCCGCTCGGGGTGATCGAAGACGATCCAGCCGAGCGGGGGCTCCTTCACGACGTGGATGCGTCCCGGCATGGTCGCGGAGCGTAGCCGAGCGGCGCGACCCGGGTGCGGCCCGGCGCGTCAGGCGGACTGGCGCCACGCGCGCGGAACGTCCGCCTCGAAGCTCTCGAGGTCGGGATACGAGCGCGTGGCGTAGCCCTCGAGGGCCACGGCGCGGAGCGAGGCCGTGCAGCGCCCGCGGCCAAGTCCGCGCTCGATGGCCTGACCGAGGCTGCGGGCGGGCTCTCCGGGATCGGCGTCGAGACGGCAGCACTCCTGCGGCCGCCCGGCGAGCGCGAGATCGAAGACGACCGTCTGCACACCCTCGGGCTCGCCCACCTCGGCGGCGTGAGCCGCCTCGACGTCGCTCCAGGGCAGCAGGTAGAGCCGCTCGCCACGCCGGTAGAAGACCCCGCGGCCGTCGGCGCAGGCCTCGGGCAGTAGCACCACCCGCTGCGGCGCGCTGCCGCCGAGCACGGGCGCGATCGGCTCGCTGCCGCGCAGCGCCCGATCTTCTTCGAGCGCAGGCTTGGCCTGTGAGAGATCGTCCAGGGGGGGGCCTCCGATCCCCTCGAAGATCGGCCGTGACACCGCTGCGCTTGACGCGCGCCGGAGGCCGCGGGCCGGTACGATCGGAAGTCGTGCTCCCGAGCCAGCGTGGAAACGCCGATTCTCCGCTCCGCAGCGAGCGCTCCTGCGTGCTCGCGCGCAGCGGCATGGTGTGCGCAAGCGTGCCGCAGGCCGCGGCGGCCGGCGTGGAGATGCTGAAACGGGGCGGCAACGCCATCGACGCCGCCATCGCGGCCGCCGCCACGCTCTGCGTCGTCGAGCCGATGCAGACGGGCCTCGGCGGAGACGCCTTCGCGCTGCTGTGGTCCGCGGCCGACGGCCGCCTCGTGGGCCTCAATGGCAGCGGCCGTGCCCCCGCACGCGCGACGCCCGAGGCCTACCGCACGCGCGGTCTCGGCACCGTGCCAGCGAACGGGATCCTCTCCGTGACGGTGCCCGGCGCCGTCCACGCCTGGGAGACCCTCTCGCAGCGCTACGGCCGGCTCTCGCTCGGCGAGTGCCTCGCCCCGGCCGAGCGCGCTGCCGGCGACGGATTCTTCGTGACGGAGCTCGTCGCCCACTACTGGGATCTGCTCGTGCGCGCCGGAGCGCTGCGCAATGACACCGCGCGCGCGGCGCTCGCCCCGGAGGGCCGCGCGCCACGTCCGGGAGAGCGCTTCCGCAACCCGCGCCTCGCGCGCACGCTTGCCGCAATCGGGCGCGACGGCGCGAAGGCCTTCTACAGCGGGGCCATCGCCGACGCGATCGCAGCCACCTCGGAGGCCGAGCAGGGCCTGCTCGGCCCCGTAGACCTCGCGCGTCACGAATCGACCTGGGTGGAGCCGATCCGCGCGCGCTATCGCGGCGTCGAAGTTGCGGAGCTGCCGCCGAACGGACAGGGCCTCACCGCGCTGCTCGCACTCGGCGTGCTCGGCTGCTTCGAGCCGGCGCCGGCGACGAGCGCCCTCGACTGGCATCGCCGCATCGAGGCCGTGAAGCTCGCCTTCGCCGATCGCGATGCGCAGGTGGCCGACCCCGAGCACGCACACGTGCCGGTCGCGGAGCTCCTCGACGCTGCCTACACCCGCCGCCGCGCAGCGCTCCTCGGCGAGCGGGCCCTCGCGTCGGCAGCCACCGGCCTCGCCCGCAGCGACACCACCTACCTCTGTGCGGCCGATGCCGAGGGCAACATGGTCTCCTTCATCCAGAGCCTGTTCGCCCCCTTCGGCTCGGGTATCGGCTGCGGCGACACCGGCATCCTGCTCCAGAGCCGGGGCTCGGGCTTCCGTCTCGATCCGGCGCATCCGAACGCGCTGGCTCCCCGCAAGCGGCCGCTGCACACCATCATCCCCGGCATGCTGATGCGCGGGGGCGAGCCGTGGATGGCCTTCGGCATCATGGGCGGCGACAGCCAGCCGCAGTCGCACGTCTCGTTCGTCTCGAACCTGGTGGATCACGGGCTGAACCCGCAGGAGGCCCTCGACCGCGCGCGCTTCCGCTGGATGGAGGGAACGCGCGTGGCGATCGAGTCTCCCGACGCAGTCGTGGACGAAGGCGGATCGCTCGCTATGGCCCTCGAGGCGCGTGGACACTCGGTGCAGCGGCCACCCGCCGTCTTCGTGGATCTCTTCGGCGGTGGCCAGGCCATTGCCCGGGAACCCGATGGCCTGCTCGCTGGCGCGAGCGACCGGCGCAAGGACGGCTGTGCCATGGGAGTCTGGTCGTGACGCAGGCGAGCTCAGCGAGGGCCGAGACGGACGATCCGGGCGCGCAGGCGCGGCGCGAGGCGAGGCAGCGCGAGGAGGCCCTCGCCCACGTGATCCTGCTGCGTCACGGCGAGCCCGACTGGTATCCGGACGGGCGCGGCATCGCCGTCGACGACGCCGGCCTCACGTCGCGTGGCCAGGCCCAGGCGCGGTGCGCGGCGGCCGCGCTGGCAAGGGAACGCGTGGACGCGATCTACGTGAGCCCGCTGCTGCGCGCGCAGGAAACCGCCGCGCCACTGGTCGCCGCCACGGGCATCCCGGCCGTCACCGTCCCCGCCTTCGCCGAGATCTCCATCGCTGGCACCACCGGCCTCTCGCAGCGCGACGTCGATCGGTATTTTCTCGAGGCCATGCGCCGGCCGCTGGCCGAGCACTGGGAGGGCTGGCCGCGCGGCGAGGGCTTTCGTGACTTTCACGCACGCGTGTGCGCCGGGCTCGCGGAGACGCTCGCGCGCCACGGCATGACGCCTGCGCGCGAGCACGATTTCACGGTCTGGGAGCAGCCCCCGCGGCCCGAAACGATCGTGATCGTGGCCCACGGCGGCACCAACGCCGTGCTGCTCACGCACCTGCTCGACGTCCCGCCCGTGCCGTGGGAGTGGATCCGCTTCGAGAGCGAGCTCGCGGCCTACTCGGTCGTGCAGGCGCGCCCCCTCGGCCAGCGCGGCTGCATCTGGTCGCTGATCGATTTCGGCGAGATCGATCACCTGCGCGCGGCCGGGCTGCGGTAGCGGCCGGACTGCGGAGCGGGCCCCCAACCCCGCCCCCCGAATCCGCGCTACGGCAGCGTGAAGGCCACGATCGCGTCGCCGAGCTTCGTCCCCATGCGGCCGTGGCCGCCGGCGGCGATCACGACGTACTGCCTGCCGCCCGCGCGGTACGTCATGGGCGTGGCCTGGCCGCCGGCCGGGAGGCGGCCCTTCCAGATCTCCTCGCCCGTCTTCGCGTCGAAGGCGCGCAGGTAGTCGTCCATGGCGGCCCCGATGAAGACGACGCCGCCGGCGGTCACGATCGGCCCGCCCATGTTCGGCGTGCCCCACGGCATCGCAATCGGAACGGGAGCGAGATCGCGCGTCGTGCCGAGCACCGACTCCCAGCGCACCTTTCCGGTCGCGACGTCGATGGCGGTGAGCGCGCCCCACGGCGGCGGATTGCACGGGATCATGAACGGCGAGAGCAGTGCCTCGCGCCGCATGCCGAAGGGAGTTCCCAGCATCGGCGAGATCTCGACGTTCGGCGCCGCCTTCCGCGCGGCGTCGAGATCGGCGCGCGGGATCAGCGTAACGACGTGCGCGACCCGGCTCGTGTTCACGAAGAGCGACTGCGACGCAGGGTCGAAGGCGACACTCCCCCAGTTGGTGCCGCCGGCGTTTCCCGGAAAGACGATCGTGCCCTGCAGGCTCGGCGGCGTGAAGATGCCCTCGCTGCGCAGCTTCGCGATCTCATCACGGCAGCGCCCGCGATCCCAGGGCGTGAGCCCCCAGGCGTCCTCGGGCCGGAGCCGCTGCGGCACGAGGGGCACCGGCAGCACGGGGAAGGGCTGCGTCGGCCAGGCCTCCTCGCCGGGAACATCGCTGGCCGGCACGGGCCGCTCCTCGACCGGAAACAGCGGCGCGCCCGTTCGGCGATCGAGAAAGAACAGGTGCCCCATCTTCGTCGCCTGCACCAGGGCGGGGATCTCGGCGCCCTCCCTTTGAACACGAATGAGTGTCGGCTGCGCCGGCGCGTCGTAATCCCAGAGATCGTGGTGCACCACCTGGAAGCCCCAGGCGAGGGAGCCGTCGGCGGCGCGGAGCGCCACCACGGAATTGGCCCAGTGGTTCTCTCCTTTGCGCTCGCCGCCGTAGAAGTCGGGGCTCGCGCTTCCGGTGGGCACGAAGACGAGGCCGAGGGCCGGATCGGCGGAGAGCTGCGCCCACGCGTTGGCGGCGCCGGTGCGGGCGGCGCTGCCGTCCTTCCAGGTCTTCCAGGCCCGATCCTCCGGGCTGCGGGGGATGGGATCCCAGCCCCAGCGCAGCGCGCCCGTTCGCGCGTCGTAGGCGCGCACCACGCCGCTCGAATCGTCGGTGCGCTTGTTGTCTCCGAC
>CAYOIG010000537.1:0-6087 GCA_964403915.1 uncultured Myxococcaceae bacterium | reverse complement strand
GCCCCGCCTGCGGGCCGCGGCTCGTGGCGCGCGACGCAGACGGGAGCGTCGTCGCGAGCGACCCGGTGGCGCACGCGCTCGCTGTGATCCACGCGGGCGGCATCGTCGCGATCAAGGGCTACGGCGGCTTCCACCTGGCCGCGGACGCCACGAACGAGGCCGCCGTTGCGCGCCTTCGCAAGCGCAAGGGTCGCCCGGCCAAGCCCCTCGCGCTGCTCGTCCCCGATCTCGGGGCCGCGCGAGCGATCGGCGAGCTCTCGGCGGCCGATGAAGCGCTGCTGGCAGGCCCCCTGCGTCCGGTGGTGGTGGCGCCGAAGCGGCCGGGTGGCTGCGCCGATCTCGGAATCGCCCCGTCCGTGGCGCCCACCACGAGCGATCACGGCCTGCTGCTGCCGAGCGCGCCGCTCCACCATCTGCTGCTGTCCGCCCCGCCGGGTGATCTGGCGTCGCGCCCGCGCGCCCTCGTCTTCACCTCGGCCAACCGCTCCGGCGATCCAACGCTCTGGGACGATGCCGAGGCCCTCCGCGAGCTGGCGCCGGTAGCCGACCTCTTTCTCCTGCACGATCGCGCGGTGGCGCGGCCCTGTGACGACTCGGTGTTCCGCGCAAGCGCCAGCGGCGCAATCCCCATGCGGCTCTCGCGCGGCGCGGCTCCGCTCGTGCTGCGTGCACCGGGCGCCGTGCGTTCGGGAGCCTGCGTGCTCGCGATCGGCGGCGATCTCAAGGCCGCGCCTGCCCTCGCCATCGGCCGCGAGATCGTGCTCGAGGCCCACGTGGGCGATCTCGAATCCCCCGCGACGGCCGACGCGGCGCTGGAGCGCGCGCTGCGCCTGTGCCGCGAGCGCGGCGTGCGCCCCGACCTCGTCGTTCACGATCTCCATCCTGGCTACGTCGGGACGCGCCTCGCCGCCGAGATCGCCGCCACATTCGGGGCCGGTACGCTCGCCGTGCAGCACCACCACGCCCACGCGCTCGCCGCCGCGCTGGAGCACGGCCTCGATTCGCCCTTCCTCGCGATCGTGCTCGACGGCCTCGGCTTCGGCAGCGATGGCACGCTCTGGGGCGGTGAGATCCTCGCCGTGGATGGCGTGCACGCCGAACGCGCCGCACTCCTCGAGACCGTTCGCATTCCGGGCGGCGATGCTGCGACGCGCGAGCCGTGGCGTGCGGCCGCAACGTGGCTGGCGCGCGCGTTCCCGGACGGCGATGCGCCGCATCTCTTCTGGCACGACCGCCAGCAGGCCGGCGCCCTCGCGCTGCTCGCGCAGGCCGCGCGCCGCGGCCTCAACGCGCCCGAGACGTCTTCGTGCGGGCGTCTCTTCGATGCCGCCGCGTCCCTGCTCGACTGCGGCGATCACGCACGCTTCGAGGGCGAGGCGGCGATTGCGCTCGAATCCCTCGCGGCCGCGGCGCCCGCCACGCGGGCGCAGATCTGCGCCGACGCTGCCGCGTGCGCTGCCGCCGGCGCGATTGCGTGCGCGGACCTCGTTCGCGACGTCGCCCTCGGCGTGGCGCGCGGCGAGCCGCGCGCCACGCTCGCGCGCAATTTTCACCATGCCCTCGCCGCGCGGCTCGTCGCCCGCGCAGCCACGCTCGCTGCAGCACGCGGGCTTCGAAGCGTCGTCCTCTCGGGCGGCTGCCTGCAGAACCGCCTGCTCGCCGAGGCGCTTGCCCGCGGCCTCGAAGCGCGCGGTCTCGTGCCGCTCGCGCATCGCATCCTGCCCCCGAACGACGGCAGCCTCGCCGTCGGTCAGGTGTGGTACGGGCTGCGGTAGGACTGCCCCCGTCGGAGCCGTCCTCGAGCGCGGTCGCTGCCTCCGTCGCATCGAAGCCCGCGTGCAACCGGGTCTCTTCAGCGACGCTTCTGGTCCTCGAGGATGATGTTTCCGGTCTGATCGATGGTGACCGATGAGACCGGGCGCAGCGAAATGGTGAGGTGGTAGCGCGTGTGGCGACGCTCGCCGGTGCGGCTGAGCGCGGCCTTGTCCACGAGATCCGCAAGGTCACGCCGCGCAGTTGCGGGCGAGGCCTTGGCGATGCTCACGTAGTTTCCGGCGCTGAGGCCGCCGGCAAATCCTTTGGTGCCTTCCGCCAACACACGGAGAAGCACCTTTCCCTGGCGCTCGTTGAGCTCGCCGCGCAGTCGGTCGAGGAGCTTCGCCTTGTCGATCAGGAACTCGATCTGCGCCTGCGTCTGCTGCTGGGCTTCGAGTGCGATGCCCGCAAACCAGGCAAGCCAGTCGCTGATGTCATTGCGCTCGTTGCTCGCTTCCAGCATCGCGTAGTACGAACGCCTCCGCGTCAGAATCGTCGCGGCCAGCGACGTCAGCGTGGGACGCCCCAGACCCTGGGCGAGCGCCTTCTCCGAAATCGCTCGGCCGAGTCTTCCGTTGCCATCCTCGAACGGATGGATGCTCTCGAAGTACAGGTGCGCCGTGCCCGCCCGTGTGAGCGCGGGCAGCGGCTCCGATCCCGATGGCGCGGTTCGGTCGAACCAATCGAGGAAGGCAGCCATCTCCGCTGGCACTTGGGCTGAGGGAGGGGCTTCGAAATGCACCCTCGGGTCATGGACCTTTCCCGAGACCACCTGCATCGGCTCGGCGTGCGTGCGATAGCGCCCGACATCGCGCAGGTCCCGGCGGCCCTTCATGAGCATGTCGTGCCATGAGAAGAGGGTTGCCTCGGCGAGCGGAGCGTCCGATCGCCGATGGATGTCCACCATCAGCTCGGCCATGCCCTGCTCCGCAGGCGACGCCCGCCTGGCATCCGCCGATAGGCCTAGTTCCCGGCGAATCGAGGACTGCACGCTGTCCCGGTTCAGGACTTCGCCTTCAATCTCCGAGCTGGTGATCGCCTCCTCACTCATCGCCTCGACGGTCAGGTGCTCCCGGCTCTCGCTGTCCAGGTGGAGGACCGCGCCGAAGACGACGCCCGCCCCGAGCAGGAACTGCTCCTCAGCCTTTGCCAGACGAGAGGCTGACCACGAGAACCGTGGCCAATCGGGTCGCTGCCAGTTCCATTTCATGAGCGATGGCTTGCCCTTTTATCGCTCACAATATAAATCTTTTAGAGCGATAGCAAGCCGTCCCATCACTCACGCGGCCCAAGGGCCATCTCGCGAGGCTCCATCCGAGCCCTCAGGTCGCTCGCCGCGTGCACCGGCAGGTCGCTCACGGCACCGGTCGGCCTCGAGCGCTTCATGCGTCGCCGGCCAGGCGGTTCGCCCTGGCTCTCATCTCGTCCTTGTAGAACGTGGTTGGCACGGCGTCGAGAATCGCGTTCGCCGCCCATGACACGTCCGCGGCGGTGACGTGAGAGAGCTTGATGGGGTTCGTGTTGTACTGGTAGTCGTTCTCTTCGATGGCCGTCACGTTACGAATCTTGTTGTCGACCGCGTAGTCGTGGAGCGCATTGCCCGGTCCTGGGGTGGCGATGGAGAAGGAGAGGCTGTCGGGGCGGATGCGTTCGACCAACCGCACCGTCGCCTCGAGGTCTTCACGCGTTTCGACGGGAGCGCCCAGCATCACGAATGCGAGGGTCCCGATGCCGAGCTCGTGGCAGAGGTCGAACGTCTCGATCGTCTGCTCGATCTTGATGCCCTTGCGGAAGAAGTCCAGGACTTTCTGAGAGCCGCTCTCGACGCCGAAGGCGATGGCCTCGGCGCCGCATCGCTTCATCTGCTCGAGCAAGGGGGCGGAAATCTGGTCGACGCGCGCCTGGCACACCCAGCGCGAGTCGCGAAGGCCGGCCGCGGCGAGTTCGCGTTCGAAGTCGACGAAGAACTCGCGACCGCCCAGAACGATGGTGTCGTCCTTGAAGAGGAATCGCTTGTAGCCGAGGGTGTTCGCGATGTTCGCCATTTCCTGCGCGACGCGCTTCGGACTCCTTCTTCTCACCTTCGGCCCGTGCATCTTGTCGAGCATCGGTTTGCAGAAGAGGCAGTTGTAGGGGCAGCCGCGTGAGGTCATCATGCCGACGCATTCGATGTCGTCGGCGAAGTACTTGCGGTAGTCGATCAACGTGCGGTCCGGGTCCGGGAACGCATCGAGATCGGGCTCGAATCCCCGGCTCGGTCCGAACACGACGCGATCGCCCTTCTTCGCAGCCGCCCCGGCGACTTCATAGAGAGGCGTCCCCTTCTGGATTGCCTCGACGAGATCGATGGTCGTGTATTCGCCCTCACCGATGACGGCAGCGTCGAACCCTCGCATCACGGCGTCTTCCGTCTTCAACGTGGCGTGGGGACCTCCGACGATGACGGGAAGATCGGGACGCTTCTCCTTGACGCGGCGGAGCACCAGACACGCCCGGCCGAAGAGCACGGTACTGGAGCTGATGCCGACGAGATCGGCTTTGGCCACGGATTCGTCGACGCTCCGGATGCTGTCCACCGCCAGGTCGAAGAACTCGACGGCATGGCCGCGCGCCTCGAGGACGGCGCCGATGTGCAGGAGCCCGAGCGGCTCCTGAAGCTGCCCGAAGGTCGGGTAATCCCATCGCGGGTAGACCAGTGTCACGTTCATCGTTTCTCAAACCCTCTTCAGATTCCCGGTTCGCATGGCGCGGAGCTGGCCATTTTCGGCTTGGGGATGGCCGGCCGACCAGCGTAGCGAGTCCTGCGGAGGCTTCGTAGGCCCCGGGCACCGCCGATTCGGCCATGGCCTTCGAGTAGCCCCGTGGGCTCGGAAGACTCCATCGTCGAGAGGTGCCTGGCACGGCCTGCGACCGCAGGGCAGGCAATCAGGTCGCGCGGGATCGGTGGCGTCGAGCACGCGGGAACAGGGCCTCTGGATCTCCCGCCGCCAATGTGCTGACAGGCACTGCTTCTACGCGATCCGCGATCGGATAGCGGTCCCGTCCGGGGTAGAGCACGAGGAGCGCATCGAGACGGAGATCTGCGAGCGCATGTCGCATCGAAGGGGTCAATGTCGGTGCATCGCTGCGCTTGATCTCGACGCCGAGTCGCCGGCCTCGGTGAAGGAGCAACAGATCGAGCTCTGCTCCCGTGTGGGTGCGCCAGAAGTACGCCTCGTCGGGCCCGATGACCCGGAGCACCTCTTCGAGGACGAAGCCCTCCCAGGACGCGCCGGCCTTGGGATGGGCGAGAAGATCGCGCAGCGAGCCGATCCCGAGCAGCCGATGGAGGATCCCGCTGTCACGGACGTAGACCTTCGGCGATCGGACCTGCCGCTTGCCGATGTTCTCGAACCACGGAGGCAGCTGACGCACGAGGTAGAGGCCCGTCATGAGGTCGAGATATCGCCGCACCGTGGGTTCGCTGAGCGCGAGGGCGCGCGCGGGGTCGGAGGCTTTCCACAGATCCCCGTGAGTATGGGCGAGCATCGTCCAGAAGCGGAGCAGTGCGGGAGCCGCGAGCGTCACGCCGAGCGCGGGCAGATCCCTCTCGAGGAACGTCTGCACGAAATCGCGACGCCAGATCATGCTGTCGGCGCCGGAGCGAGCGAGATACGCGCGTGGGAATCCACCTCGCAGCCAGAGCCGGTCGGCCGACGGTGCGCCGACCTCCGAGAGGCCGAAGCCTGCTAGCGGGACGAGTTCGAGACGACCGGCGAGACTTTCGGAGGACTGGCGGAGAAGCTCCGGCGAAGCGCTGCCGAGGACCAGGAAACGTGCGGGCAGGGGGCGGCGATCGCAGAGCACCCGCAGCAACGGGAAGAGATCGGGCCGCCGCTGGATCTCGTCGATGACGACGATGCCGCGCAGCTTCTCGAGCGCGATCCGCGGAGCCTCGAGACGGGCCAGGCTCGCGGGGTCTTCGAGGTCGAAGTACCCGAGCGAGTCGTGCGGCACGAGAGTCCGCGCGAGGGTCGACTTGCCGCACTGACGGGGGCCGAGAAGGGCCACCGCCGGGCTCCGGCGGAGCGCTGCACGCAGGCGGTCGACGGCAGCGGTACGGGCCAGCACTCCGCCAGGGTACCATGAAATTCAAAACTTGAACATCAGCTTTACGTGGTATCTTGGCTGCCGCCGCTGCTGGGCGAGGCGTTCGTGAGGCTCCCGCCCGGCGGGGTCTCAGCGCGGGCTCAGAAGCACCACCGGGATCTCACGCGGCGTCTTCTTCTGATA
>CAYOIG010000536.1:0-2553 GCA_964403915.1 uncultured Myxococcaceae bacterium | reverse complement strand
CCTGCGGGCGGCGAGAGCGCAGCTTCGGGACGTACAGCTCGGAGGCCAGAATCCCCGCCGTTCGTGCCAGGCGCAGGGCCCGGAACGCGGGCGATCCGGCCCGCCGCTCTCCCAGCAGCGCGAGGGCGCGATCGTAATGGGCGACGGCCAGCGCGAGCTCGCCGCGGTTCATGTGCGCGAGGGCGATCCTGCGTTCGAGAGCCGCCAGCCGCTGGGGATCGGCCCGTTCGCCGTGACGCTCGACGAAGAGGCGCGCGGCCTCGCTGAAGAAATGAACGGCCTCGTCGGAGGCCGCGAGCCGCGAGGCGGCCTCGCCCGCGCGGCCCAGATGCTCCTCGGCGCGCTCCAGATCTCCCGCGAGCCCGTAGTGATAGGCGAGCATCCCATCGTAGCCCGGGACGTGCGACGGCAGGCGCCGCGAGATGGCTTCCGCAACGCCCCGATGCAGCGCGCAGCGCTCGCTCTCGAGCATCGAGTCGTACGTGACCTGCTGGATCAGCGGGTGCTTGAACTGGAAGCTCCGGGCTCCCAGCGCGCCTCCGGGCTCGAGAAACTGCGCTTCCTCCAGTGCGTCGAGAATTCCCTCGAGCGAGTCGGCCTCTTCGTGGATCTCCTCCAGCACGTCGTTGTGGAAGGTCCGGCCGATAACCGAGGCCGTCTGCAGCATACGGCGTTGCGGCTCGGAGTGCCGGTCGATGCGGCTCATCACGACGCCATGGATCGTCCGCGGTAGATCCTCGGGCTCGATTCGCGAGAGCTGGCGAATCCCGTCGTGATCCATCACGAGGAGGCCGCGATCGAGCAGGGAGCGTACGATCTCCTCGGCGAAAAATGGGTTGCCGGCCGCGCGCGCCTCGATCTCCTCCTGGATGGCCCGCGACAGATCGCCGCTTCGCAGCAGGTTCGTGACCAGCTCCCGCTGGGCTCCCCGATCGAGGGGCTCGAGTGTGATCTCCGTGAAGAGCGTCGCGTGCTCCGTTCGGGCGAGCTCGCAGATCCTGCCAGCCGTCTGCGCGTAGCCTGGCCGTGCGACGAAGAGGAACGACACCGGATGGCTGGCCGAGAGGCCGAGCAGCTTCTCGAGCAGCTTCACGGAGGAGGCGTCGGCCCAGTGGACGTCTTCGAACACGAGGACGAGCGGCGACTGGCGCGCGAGCGCCTCGAGAAGCTGCAGAACGCTCCGCTGCACGCGCGCCTCGAGAACCTCGGGCCCCGTGGCCGCGAGCCGCTGCTCGGCTTCGGGCGCGAGGGGGATGCCCATGAGCTTCGTTAGATACGGGGTGGCCTCCTCCTCCGCCCCGGGGCCCAGAAGCTCGGTGATGCGCAGGGCGACCTTCTCCCTCGCGCTCGCATCGCCCTCGCCCTCGCCCTCGGTGATGCCGAGCAAGCTCCGCAGCAGGTCTGCGACGGGATGGAAGCTGAGCTGCTGGCCGATCGACAGCGACCTACCTTCGAGCCAGCGCACGTGCCGCGCGTCCACGCAGGCTGCGAGCTCGGAGACCAGGCGAGACTTCCCGAGACCCGCATCGGCGATGAGGAAGGCGATGCGGCCCGAGCCTCGCCCCGTCTCGGCAACGACACGCCGCAGCGAATCGAATTCGGCGCCGCGCCCGACGAGCGCCGACTGGATGCGTCGCGTGGTCGGGAAGCGCGCCCCAGGGGCCGATTCGGTCGTCGAGACGAGCTCGTACACCGCCAGAGATGCCGCTTTGCCCTTGAGCGGCATCGGATCGAGGGCGCGGTACTCGAAATCCTCGTGCGTCTCGCGCTGGGTCTGCGGACCGACGTAGATCGAGCCGGAAGGCGCCTTGTCCTTGAGCCGCGCGGCAACGTTCACCGTATCGCCGATGACGCCGAAGGGGTCGGCGCTGTGCTCGTGCATGCGGCCGGCCACCATCGGGCCGCTGTTGATCCCGATGTGGACGGTGAGTGGCCTCTCGAGCGCACGCTCGCGGCTCAGATCCTCGATCCGGCGCCGCATTTCGATGGCCGCGTTCACGGCGGCGCGATCGGCGTGCTCGAGCGCCGTTGGCGCACCGAAGAGCACCATCACGCAGTCGCCCTCGTACTGGTGCACGTAGCCGCCATGGCGGACGGCGACGGCGCCCATCTTCTCGAGGCAATCGCTAATGAGGGTGTGGGCGCGCTCGTCGCCGAGGCTCTCGACGAGGGAGGTGAAGCCCGACAGGTCTGCGAAGAGCACGGCGCCGCGGCGGCGCTCCACGCGGCGAGTGTCGGCCGGCGTCGGCATCGCCCGATTCTACCGCGAGCCGGGGGGAGGCCGGGGCCGCGTTGGAGCGCCGCCCGAGAAAAGGGGGCGGCCCGGCACTCCCCTCACGCCACCGGCGTCAGCTCCGCCTCGCCGAGCTCCTTGGCGAAGAGGTTGCGGACCGAGAGCGCGAGCTCCTCGGAGCTCTGCGCGGCGAAGCTCTCGTAGGGGATCTCGTCGAGCACGCGCAGGCGGATCGGATGGTGGCCCTGGAGCACGAAGCCGCGCTTTGGAAGTGCATCGCCGGTGCCCTCGAGGACGATCGGCAGCAGCGGTGAGCGCGT
>CAYOIG010000535.1:0-6677 GCA_964403915.1 uncultured Myxococcaceae bacterium | reverse complement strand
GTCACACCGCACTGCGACAGGCACCGGCCCACCTCCGCGAGGCTCGGCATGCCGGCGCTCCCGAGCCGCTCGCGCAGCCAGGCATCGAGATGGAAGAGACGCCCCGTTGCACGCCCCGCACCGTCGCGCTCGACGCCCGGGGCGTTGGCGCCTCGGTCGAGACCGATGCGATCGATGGCGGCGGAGTTGAGCATCCAGAGCGAGCCGCTCCGGTGCTGCAACCGCAGCGGTCGGTCCGGAACGAGACGATCGAGCTGCTCGCGGCCGAGATCGCCCGCGACGGATTCGAAGTAGCCGACCCCCCGGATCCATCCGCCGAGCGCCGGAGCAGCCGAGAGCGCACGGGCGAGCGCCGGCGCATCGCGCACCTGCGGCGGGCCGCAGGCAGCCGAGGTCAGCGACGCGGCCAGGGCGAACAGATGGAGGTGATGGTCGTGCAGCCCCGGCAGCAGCGCGCCTCCCGCAGCGTCGAGAACGCGCTCGCCGCGGAGCCGTGACAGCGACGGTGCGACCTCCGCGATCCGTCCATCGGCGAGTCGCACGTCGCACGGGAAGATGCCGCCGACTTCTGCACGTGTGATCAGCACGCGCCCTCCGCCGCTGCAGCGGCCCACCACGCCCGAGACGCTCGCGCGGGGCCCGCGGCCCTGCGGATGCCGGGCGCGCCTGCGACCGGATCGTTAGGCTGTGCCGCAAGGAAGGGCATGAGCGAACGAGTCTACAACGCGGGCGCCATCGGCGGACGCGGTGCGCTTCACGGGCGACGGGTGCTCGATCTGGCGGACGCCTCGGGCGCCTACTGCGGCAAGCTGATGGCCGACATGGGCGCCGACGTCGTCAAGATCGAGCCTCCCGGCGGCGACCCGGCGCGACGCGTTCCGCCCTGCTGGTGCGACGCGGAGGGCACGAAGACGAGCTTCGCCTTCCTCTATGCCAACACCAGCAAGCGCGGCATCACCCTCGATCTCGAGCGCCCGGCAGGCCGCGCGCTGCTGCTGCGCCTCGCAGCCGGGGCCGACATCGTGATCGAGACCTTTGCCCCCGGCCATCTCGCCGCGCGCGGGATCGGCTACGAGGCCCTTCGCGAGGCGAATCCCCGGCTCGTCCTCACCTCGATCACCGGCTTCGGGCAGACCGGGCCGCACCGGCTTTACCGCTCCTCGGATCTCGTCGCGAGCGCTCTCGGCGGCGCGCTCTACGTCACGGGCGAGGCGAGCGATCCGCCGGTGACGCTGGCCGGTGAGCAGGCCCATGTCTCGGCGTCGAGCTTCGCGGCCGTCAGCTCCCTCATCGCCCTGCGCCATGCCGGGCGCACCGGCCGCGGACAGCACGTCGACATCTCGGTGCAGGAGGCGGTCGCATCGATGACGCACATCTGTGGCGCCGGAAAATATCTCGACGACGGCATCGTCCCGAAGCGCAGGGGAACGGGGCTCTTCGCATCGGTGCCCTCGGGCGCCTATCCGTGCAAGGACGGCCTCGTCTACGTGATGGTGAACCGCCCGCACCACTGGAAGGCGCTCGCCGAATGGATCCACGCGGTGACGGGCAACGAGGAGGTGCTCGACCCGATGTTCGAAGGGCCGTCCTCCCGGCGGCAGGAGTACCGCGACCTCATCGATCTCTTCGTTTCGGAGCTGACGCAGCAGCTCACCGTGGACGAGGCCTACCACGAGGGGCAGCGGCGCCACATCGCCTTCACTCCCGTGCAGACGGCGACCCGGGTCGTGCAGGATCCGCAGCTCGCGGCCCGCGGCTACTTCATCCCCGTCGACGGCCCCGGCGGCACGCTGCGCTACCCGGGCGCCCCGTACCGGCACGCTCGCACGCCGTGGGCGCTGCGCCACCCGGCCCCGCGTGCGGGCGAGCACAACGAGCCGGTGTATGGGCGCGAGCTCGGGCTCTCCGAAGCGCAGCTCCGCGCACTGCAGACCGATGGCGTCGTCTGATCGCGCGCCGGACGGCGCCGCGCTGCAGGGCCTCCGCGTTCTCGAGTTCACCGCCGGAATGGCCGGACCCTGGATCGGCAGGCTCATGGCCTGCTGCGGAGCCGACGTCATCAAGATCGAGTCGCACAGGCGACCCACGGTGGTGCGCCTCTACGTTCCGCCTCGCGCACCAGAGCTCGGGATCCAGCCCGCGCTCTCTCCGTGGTTCACGGACTGGGACGCCGGCAAGCGCTTCGTCGCCCTCGATCTCTCGAAGCCGGCGGCGGTGGAGATCGCGAAGCGCCTCGTCGCCCACTGCGACGTCGTGGTCGAGAACTACAGCAGCGGCGTGCTCGAGAAGCTCGGCCTCGGCTACGAGGCGCTCGCGCGCGTGCGGCCGGACCTCCTCTACTTCAGCAGCTCGGGCTTCGGCGACACCGGGCCGTGCCGGAAGTACGTGACGTGGGGCCCCAACATCGAGGCCCTGTCGGGGCTCGCCACGTTGTCGGGCTTCCCGGAGCGGGAGTGTACGCTCACCCAGTTCGCGTACCCCGACGGCCTCAGCGCCCTGCACGGTCTGTTCGCGGTGCTGTGCGCCCTCGATCACCGCGAGCGCACCGGCGAAGGGCAGCGCATCACGCTCTCGCAGCTCGAGACGACGGTGGGTGCGCTCGGGCCCCTCGTGCTCGAGCAGCTCGCGCTCGGACGCGAGCCCGAGCGCCGCGGCAACGCCTCGCCAGACGCCGCACCGCAGGGCTGCTACCCGTGCCGCGGCGAGGACCGCTGGTGCGCCCTCCGCGTCGAGAGCGACGCCGAGTGGGAACGCCTGTGCGCGCTCGCAGAGCGACCGGCGTGGCGCGAGGACCCTCGCTTTGCGACGCGCGAGGCCCGTCTCGGCCACGGCGCCGAGCTCGACGCGAGCCTCGCGGCGTGGACTGCGACGCAGGACGCCTACGCCCTCATGGACGCGCTGCAGCGCGTGGGCATCGCGGCGGGCGTGGTGCAGACGGCCGAAGACGAGCTGCATCGCGACCACCAGCTCGCCGCACGGGGCTTCTTCGAGCGTATCGAGCACCTCGCGAAGGGCGAGGTCGTCGCTGCCGGCATTCCGCTCGGCCTCACGGGCACACCGGCGAAGACGGGTCGGGCGGGCGCAGCCATCGGCCAGGACAACGACGCCGTCTTCGGGGGGCTGCTGGGCATGAGCCCCGAGGAGATCCAGCGCGCCGTCCGCGACGGGGCGATCGAGCCGTCCGGCGCCTGACGGCCTCCCCCGGTGCCAGGGCCGCGGCTGGCCGGCGCCGGGGACTTGCGGCACGCTCCGTCTCGAAATCCCCGGCCGGGCCGGCGCGGGCAGATCGGGCGGGTGCGCCCGACGCCGCGGCTCCGTCCTGTCGGCCTGCGCAGAGAGGCCCATGAAGAACCCGCTGCATACGAAGCTCTGCGACCTGCTGGGGATCGAATTCCCCATCATCGCGTTCACGCACTGCAAGGACGTGGCGGTCGCCGTCATCAACGCCGGTGGCTTCGCCGTGCTCGGCGAGGCGATGCACACGCCGGCCGAGATCGCAGCCGACGTCAAGTGGATCCGCGACCGCGTGGAAGGCCGTCCCTTCGGCGTCGATCTCGTGCTGCCGGCGTCCGTGCCGCCGGCCGACACCCTCGACCAGCTCCTCGAGAAGATCCCCGCCGCGCAGCGCGAGTTCGCGCTCGGGATCAAGAAGAAGTACGACGTGCCCGACCCCAAGGGCCCCATCGCCCTCCACCAATGGGGCGGCCTCAACCAGGCGATGGCGCGCGCCCAGCTCGACGTGCTGCTCGACGAGCGGGTGCCCGTGATCGCGTCGGGGCTCGGCAGCCCGGCCTTCATCCTCGAGCGTGCCCACCAGCTCGGCATCAAGGTCTTCGGTCTCGTCGGAAAGACCCGCCAGGCGAAGCGGCAGATCGAGGCGGGCGTCGATGCCGTGATCGCGCAGGGCTACGACGCCGCGGGGCATACCGGCGCCATGGGCACGTTCTCGATCGTCGCCGAGGTGGCCTCGATCGCGGGCGACACCCCCGTGATCGCCGCCGGCGGCGTCACCACCGGGCGTCACCTCGCCGCGGCCCTCTGTCTCGGCGCGTCGGGCGTGTGGACGGGCACGCGCTGGCTGGCCTGCCGAGAATCCGACGTCGACATGATCGTGAAGGAGAAGCTGCTCGCGGCCACGGCCGACGACACCTCCTACTCCACCAGCATCTCGGGCATGACCATGCGCGTGCTCAAGTGCCCGTGGACGGAGGAGTGGGCGAAGCCGGGAGCGCCGGCGGTACTGCCGGCTCCGTACCAGATGCTGCTCAGCTCCGACTACATCCAGGGAGCGAACGACAACCGCCGCGCAGACCTCATGACCGAGGCCGCGGGCCAGGGCGTGGGCTTCGTCACCGAGATGAAGCCGGCGCGCCAGATCGTCTTCGACCTGGTCGAAGAGGCGCTCGCGACGTTCGAGGAGCTGACGGGCGAGGCGTCGTAGCCCGCCCGCACGAGCGAAAAATGCCCGAGATCCCTGCCCGCCCCGGCTTCGATGCAGCCCTCGCCGGCCGGCGGGCGGAATGCGACGGCGGCTCGGCGATTCCCGGCACGCGCTACGCCGGACGCGAGGAGTTCGCAGGAACCCTGACGGGCGAGTACGTCGACCACGGAGACCCGCCGTGGCGCTGGTATCGGCTGGCGGAGCTCGAGAAGAAGCCGGCGGGCTATCCGGCGAGCAGCGTATGGTGCGAGGCGGGAAGTCTCTTCGTCGAGGGCGAGCGCGCTTGAGAGAGGCGCAGACGACGTCGGGTTTCGGCGTGCTCCGCTACCGCCCCTTGAACACCGGCTTTCGCTTCTCGACGAAGGCCGCCGTGCCCTCGCGGGCGTCCTCGGTGTGGGCCGACATCGTGGCGGCGACGGCCTCGTAGTCGAGCATCTCGTCGAGGGTCGAGGTGAGCGACTTGTGGATGAAGCGGCGCGCGAGATCGACGGCCACGCTCGGGCCGCGGGCCAGCTCCTTCGCGTAGGCGAGAGCGCGCGGCAGGGCCTCGCCCGGCTCCACCAGCTCGTCGAGCAGACCCTCCCGGTGGCATTCGTCGGCCTCGAGAATCCTGCCGGTCTCGACCATCATGAGCGCCGTCGAGAGGCGCGTGACGCGCGGCAGGAAGTAGGTGATGCCGCAGTCGGGCGCGAAGCCGAGCCGCACCATGGCGGCGCACATGCGCGTCGTGCGGTCGCCGATGCGCCGGTCGCAGGCGAGGGCGAAGGAGAGACCCGCCCCCATCACGGGCCCGCAGACGGCGGCGATCACGGGCTTGTCGACCTCGACGATCATGCGCGTCACCTCGCCGACCGGGCCAGCGGGCGTCTTGCGCTGGTAGCGCTCGAGCGGCACGTCCGAGAGGCCGGGCATCCCGCGCGCGTCCGCGCCCGAGAGCCACTCGGCGTCTCCTCCCGAGCAGAAGGCGCGGCCGCTTCCCGTCAGTACGATGGTTCGCACCTCGTCGCGTTGCCGCAGCTCGCGAAGGAGCTGCACCAGATCGACGGCGAGATCCCAGGTGATGGCGTTGAGGCGCTCCGGCCGGTTGAGAGTGACGATGCCGACGCCATCGTCGAGATCGAAGCGCAGATGATCCTTCGGTTGTCCGCCCACGTGCTCTCCTCGTTGTCGCCTTCGAACCATATCAGGCCGCGATTCTGCCGGCCGGCCTGGGACGCGGCCTCGCGGCCGCGTCCCGAGTTGGCGGCCCATGGCCGCCAGATCTGCACGGCAGCGCTTCGACCCGGCCCGAATTCATGAGCACGCTGGTGTGCGCGGGCTCGGGCACGCGCCTTGCTACGGACGACTGCGGCGGGGGTGCGGGAGGAACGCGTGCTCGGATTTCGCAGCCTGCTCTGGATCGGTCCCGGCGAGGACCTCGGCTCGGACCTCGTGGCCGACGCACCCACGCTCGAGTTCTGCTGGAGCCGCGACGTGCGCGACGCCGAGACGCAGCCGCTCGAGAGCTTCGACGCGATCGTGCTCGCCGCGCCCGCCCTCGACCCGGCCCTCACCGCGCTGGCGCAGCTCCGGCGTCAGGCGCCGCTGCCGCCCGTTCTCGTCCGCGTGAACTGCGCCGATTCCACGTCGCGAGAAAAGCTGTCCACGGCCGGCGCAGCCGGCATCATCCTGGCGGGCGGCGGAGCCGGCGCCCTGCTCGCGGGCCTCGAAGAAGTGCTCGTGCAACGGCGCGTCCGCCCGACCCGACACGGCCGGGCGTCGGGCGCCGAGCCCGAGGCCGTTCCCGCGGCGCCGACCCGCAGCCCGGCCATGCGGGCCACCCTCGCGCTGGTCGAGCGCGCCGCCGGCTCTCGGGCCTCGGTGCTGCTGTGCGGCGAGACGGGCACTGGCAAGGAGGTGCTGGCGCGCAGGATCCATGCCCACAGCACACGCGCGGCGCGGCCGTTCGTGGGCGTCAACTGCGCGGCCTTCCCCGAGCCGCTGCTCGAGAGCGAGCTTTTCGGTCACGTGAAGGGCGCGTTCACGGGGGCGGACCGCGATAAGAAGGGCCTCTTCGAGGTGGCCGAAGGGGGCACGCTCTTCCTCGACGAGGTGGGCGAGATGCCGCTCTCGATCCAGGCGAAGCTGCTTCGCGTCCTGCAGGAGCGCGAGCTGCGGCCCGTGGGCGGCACGCGGGCGAGACCGGTGGACGTGCGGCTCGTGGCCGCCACCAACCGGCAGCTCCGCACCGAGATCG
>CAYOIG010000534.1:0-1833 GCA_964403915.1 uncultured Myxococcaceae bacterium | reverse complement strand
GCGCTCGAGCAGCTCGAAGATTGGCCTGCCCTCCTTTCGTTTCTGCTCGAAGACTCGCACGCCAGGGGCCGAGAGATGCGCTGCGCGCTGTTCGAGAAAGGCGAAGCCATCGCCCGCGAACGGTTCGGTGCCGAGGCCGCGCTGCCGTGGCTGGAGCGACTGCGCGCGGAGAAACCCGACGACGCTGCGGTCGTAGTGCGAATCTCTGCGCTTCACCGCGCTGCGGGGCGCCCGGGAGCGCTCCTGACGAGCCTCGAGGCGGAGCTGGCGCTCGGACCGCCCCCTGAGCGAGGGCTCGCTCTCGAACGGGAGCGCGCGGCGCTGCTGGGAGCGCTGGCTCAGCCGACGCGCCGGACGGCCCCCGATCCCGGCCGCGACGTTCTCGATGGGGCGCCGGGCAACGAAGACGCTCCGCTGCGTGCGGGCCCCGAGATGGAACGCGACCACGCGCCGGCCCGCGTCGGGCCGCCCGCAACAGCAGACCCGGCGGCCGAGGCCGAGGCTGCCGAGCAGGAGCTCGCCCGGCTCGATCCGCAGGCGTCGGTCTTCGCAGAGCGGCGCCGCGCGCTCGGCCTCACGCTCGCACACCTCTACGCCGAGGTGCTGCAGGATCCAGAGAGCGCGCGCGTCCACCTGCGCACGCTCCTCGCTTCGGCTCCCACCGCGCGCGGCACCGCGGCGTTCGAGGCCGAACGCGCCTGGGCCGAGGAGCGGTTGCTCTCGTATCTGCGCGCAGACGGCAGCCATCTCGAGCTCGCCGAACGCCTCGAGGTGCGGCTCGGGCGTCATCCCGACGACGCCGACGGCTGGCTCGAGCTGGCGGAGCTGCGCGAGCAGCGGATCTTCATGCCGGCGGCGGCGGCAAGGGCGTACCGCGAGGCGCTCGCACGCGGGGCACCACCCGCCCGGACGCTGCAGGGGCTGCGGCGGGCCTCCGAGGCGCTCGGCGACTGGACGGAAGTGGCGCGAACGCTCGAGGCCGAGCTCGCGCAGACGGCGTCGAAGAGCGAGCGGGCGGAGCTACTGCGAACGCTGGGCGAGGTCGCCTGGCGCCGTCTCGGCGCGACGACGCGCGCGAGCCGAGCCTTTGCCGCAGCCCTCGAGGCCGACCCGCGCGATCTCATCTCGCTGCGCGCGCTGCAGCAGCTCCTCGCCTCGATGGAAGACTGGCGCGGCACGCTCGATCTCGTCGAGAGCGAAATCGAGCTCCTGCCGGCCGATGCGCACGAGGATCGGCACGAGCTCTGGATGCGTTGCGCACGGATCGCCGCCGGGCGCCTCGGAGATTCTGCGCGGGCGATCCGGGCCTTCGACGCCGCTGCAGCGCTCGCTCCCCTCGACCGGCCCGCGCGCGAGCGTCTGGCCGAGTGCCTCCACCGATGCGGTGAACGCGAGCGCTTCGTCGCGGTGGCAACCGCGCTCTGCGACGAACCTGGCGCGGAAGGCGACGCAGACGCCGAGCTCAGGCTCGCCGCGGCACTTCACGCACTCGACCGCCTCGACGCGGCGCGGACGCGCTGCAAACGTGCGCTGGCTCGCGCCCCGCGACTCACCGGAGCCTGGGAACTGCTGGCCGAGATCCGCCTTGCGCAGGGGGCCCCGGACGAAGCCGCGGAGAGCCTCGTCCGGGCCGCCGAAATCGCCGCGCCTGTTGCAGCGGTCGGCTACCTGCTGCGCGCCGCTTCACTCGTAGAGGCCGGCGATCTCGAATATGCGCACGCCCTGCGCGAGCACGCCTGCTTGCGCGACGCGGGCTCGGCCGCGGCTCACGTCGGACGTGCAGCCTCGGCGCTCGGGCTGGGACGGCTCGAACAGGCCGTCTCGTCGGCGAGC
>CAYOIG010000533.1:0-3982 GCA_964403915.1 uncultured Myxococcaceae bacterium | reverse complement strand
CAACGTAGGCCGCGAGCTCGAGATCCTCGGGTCGGATCTCCTCGCGATGAGCCTCGAAGTAGGCTCGCGCGAAGTTGTTGAGGGCGCGGCGCTGCTCGCCAGGCACCGAGGCAGCGATCTCGTTGTGGAGGCGCGGATCCTCGACATGCATGTCCGCGATGAAGCGCACGAAGGCGGGCACCGCCTCGCGCAGCGGGAGTGCCCCGAGACGGCCAAGGCTCTCCATCAGGCGCTGGAGGAATCGCTCCTCGTAGCGACGGGCTAGCTCGGCGAGGAGCGCCTCCTTGTGGGGGAAGTACTGGTAGACGGTGCCGATCGACACCCCCGCGACCTCGGCCACCCGGTTGGTGGTGAGCCGCTCGCGCCCCTCGCGCGACAGAATCTGAGCAGTTGCTTGGATGACGGTGTCCACCGTCGTCCTCGACCTTTCCTGCTTCGGACGCCTTGTCGGCGGTTTAGAGCGCGAATTCTGCACCGGATCTCGAGGCTCCAGAACGCGAGTACTAAAGATGAGCATATACTCGCATAATGGCCGCATGCCCTACAACCCCCTCGACCCCGCCACGACCCGCGACCCCTACCCCCTCTACGCCCGCCTGCGCCGCGAGGCGCCACTCGAGCGCTCTGCGCTCGGCTTCTGGGCGCTGAGTCGCTACGACGACGTCGACACGGTGCTCCGCGACCCCGAGCGCTTCTCCTCGGGAGTGCTCGGTGACATGATCCAGGGGGTGAAATCGCTCTCGCCCGAGGGCCTCGGCGTCGGGGAGACGCTCCTCGGCACCGATCCGCCGGCCCACTCGCGACTGCGGAAGATCGTGAATCGCGCCTTCACCCCGCGGCGTATTGCAGCGCTCGAGGAGCGCATACGCGCCCTCGCCCACGAACTCCTCACAGGCATCGCCGCGGTGGGCGAGTTCGAGCTGATGGGCGCGCTCGCGGTTCCGCTCCCGGTGACAGTCATCGCTGAGATCCTGGGGATCGATCCAGCCCGCCGCGCTGACTTCAAGCGCTGGTCCGAGGAGATCCTAGCCGCGATCGCGGGATCCCCGTCGCCGGAGCTGCGCGCGCGCCTTGAGCGCTCCTTCCTCGAACGCGCTGCGTACCTCGAGGAGGTGATCGAAGAGCGAAGGCACGATCCCCGCGACGACGTGATCAGCGCCCTCGTGCGAGCCGAGGAGGGCGAGGAGGTCATGACCGAGGACGAGGTCGGCAACTTCCTCGTCCTCCTCCTGGTCGCCGGGAGCGAGACCACCTCGAACCTGATCGGGAACGCCGTCCTCGCGCTTCTCGAGCACCCCCACGTGCTCGAGACCGTGCGCGCCAATCCCCGGCTCCTCCCAGCGCTCGTCGAGGAGACGCTCCGCTACGACTCCCCCGTCCAGCCCACGCTCCGGCGCGCGACGTGCGACGTTGAGCTGGCCGGCGGGAAGCTCTGTGAGGGAGAGACGGTGGCGCTGCTCCTCGGCTCGGCGAACCGCGACGAGCGCCAGTTCTCGGAGCCGGACTACTTCGACCTCGGCCGAAGCGTCGCGCATCTCGCCTTCGGCCACGGAACGCACTTCTGTCTCGGAGCGCACCTCGCCCGCCTCGAAGCGCAGCTTGCGCTGGACGCCCTCATCGCGCGCTTCGGGCACATCGACCTCGCAGATGCCGTCGAGCGCATTCCCTCGCTCCTCACGCGCGGGCCGCGAGCGCTGCGCCTGCGTGTCGCGTGATCCGCCAGGACGAGCACGCGCCAGGTTCTACGTCGACCGACTATTCAAGGAGCCCGAGTCTTCGCATTCGCCGCACCAAGCGTCCCTGCAGCGTGCTCTCGTCTAGGAACCCGAGGCAGTCGGCGATCTCCGTGAACGGCCCGAAGGGCTTGCGGTCCTCGGGTAGCTCTCCGATCCAGAGCGACAGAGCAACGATCGCAGCCGCGGCGACGTTCAGCGTGAGTAGCGGCCAGGCGAGACTGACGGCGGTCTCGCCCACGATCGCAGCCGCGCACAGAAGTGCGGCCACGACGTGCCCGACGAGCGAGGCATGCGCTCCGATTCGCGGTCGTCGAAGTTTCACGCTGGAGCTCTGGCTTGCGCGTCCTCGTTGAGATGCAACGTCAACCTCTGGCATCGGACGTGCCGTCCTCGAGAACGGCGTCGGTGGACGCGAGCCATCGATCGATGTGGCTGTGGTCGGCGACGCCGAGCTCGGCGAGGAGATCCCCGATCACCGTGCGCGTGTCGCGATCGAGATCGACGAGATGCCCGAGCGCAACCTGGCTGTCGCCGTCCCAGAGCGCGAGCGCGAGGTCGTAGAGCGTTCGCGCGCGGCGAACGCGCGCGACGTCTCCAATCTGAAGCAGCTCGCTGCGAACCGTCTCCAGGTTGAAGTGCGCGAGGCGCAGGATGCGGTCGCAGACGGCCTGCTGCTGCGCCTGGTCGCGGAAACGATCGGTCACGCGCTCGCCTCGGCGTTGTGCGAGGTCGCCCCCGCGCCATTCCCTCGTCGGCGCTTCCAGGTCTTGAAGGCCCGATCACCGGCAAGGAACTGGCGCAGAATCTCAGCGGCGAGAGCGGCAGTGTCGATCGCCTCGCCGTACTCCTGCGCGTAGAGCTGGCCGTAAAGCTCGAGCTCCTGGTAGGTCTCGGCATCGAGGCGGAAGCGGAGCTCCTTGGGCGGCTCGGCTTCGATACGGGGTCTGAGCTTCATGGGACGAGTCCTCCTCCGACGAACGTGTTGAGGTACGGACCTTCGAAGATCAGGTCCTTGTTCACGAGCACGTTGAACCGATAGCCGGGACGGATCCGCAGCGTCGGCTGCACGTTCATTTCGCGTCGCAGCATCTGGCTCGCGGCCTCGCCGAGGTTCTGGCCGAGGGCGGTCGCGAGCGTGTTCTTGACTTGGTCACGCGTCGAGCCCTGATCGATCCCGCTCGCGTTGTCGTCTTCCTGGCTGAGCGTGATGCCGGCGGTCATGACGCTGAGAAGCAGCGCGCCTCCGAACACGCGCTTGTAGTGGCGGTCGACCTGGTCGTTGAAGCCGGCGGCTCCGATCAGGTCCGTCCCCGGCATCCCGCCGATGTTGAGCTTGGTGCCGTCGGGAAAGATCAGCCGCTGCCACGCCACGAGCAGCCGCTGCTGGCCGAACGTCACGACGCTGTCGTAGACGCCGATGATGGTCGTCCCCTGCGGAATCAAGAGATGCCGACCCATGGCGGAGTCGTACACGTTCTCGCGGACGCGCCCGGTCATCAGGCCAGGGAGATCGGAGTCGCCTTGCGTGATGAGAACCGCGGGCACGATCATTCCCGCGGTGACTTCGTACGGGGAGACTGGCTGCCGAACGAGGTGCGGGTTCGTCTCTTGCTGCTCGGAGACGCCGCTGCCCTCGAGGAACTCGCGCTTTCCGTCCTGGTTGTTCTGGTGAAGGGTCTCGTCCTTGGGTTGCAGCGCCTGGCTGAGCGCGCCGAGCAGGGCAGGGTGCGAGTCCGCGCTCGCCGGCCGAACGGGGGCGGACCCGGACGGCAGGGCTGATGTCGAAGCCTGCGCGATCCCGCCCGACCGGAATCCCCCAACAAGCGGAGCCGCGTCTCGCGCGCGAAGCAGTCGCTCCCGCCGACGCTGTGTCTCGGAGTCGAGGGCGCCGCCGCCCGTCGCAACCGGTACGACATTCGGCTCCGGCGGAGGGCCGCTCGACACGTCCGGAAGCGGCTCTGCCGAGGAGGGCACGGGCACGCCATCCGGCGCCTTCTCCCAGAAGCGATCCGCGCCCGCAGCGGCAACGTTCGCCGCCTCGCCCGCGGGCGCGATCGCCGTTCGGTTCTGCACGAGCGTGACGGCCGCCGCGAGCAGCACCGCGGCGCCGAGCACGCCGCCGAGAATCAACGCGTTGCGGTTGAGTCGCGTCGTCCGCGGCCTCGGGCGAAGCTCGAGGCCGTCGGGCTCATTGCTGCCGAGCTCGAAGGGCGAGCGGCTCATTGCGTGATCCTCTCCACTCGGCC
>CAYOIG010000532.1:0-3334 GCA_964403915.1 uncultured Myxococcaceae bacterium | reverse complement strand
GGCGTGCGTCCCACAGCGAGCGCGAGGCCGCCACGACACGCCCCTCCGCTTCGATCTGCCAGTAGAGCCCGGAGAAGACCTGGTCGAAGCGCGGATCGCCGAGGCCGCGCGCGAGGCTCACGCTGCCGTCGGGCCCGGTGCGCACCGAGGCGACGAGCGCGTGGAGCCAGGCCTCGAGGCGCGCGTCTTCCGCAGCGCCGAGCGCACTGCGAAAGCCGAGAGAGAGAGAAACCCCTCCTGCGACCACGGTGAGCGCGAGCCAGACGAGGGACACCAGCACCAGGCGGCGCGCGAGTGAGCCCCGTTCGAGCACGTGCTAGGCGCCGATCGCGACGAGGCGGTAGCCGCGCCCACGGAGGGTCTCGATGCGTCCGCTGCCGATCTTGCGGCGCAGGCGCGCAATCACCACGTCGATCACGTTCGAGTCGGGGTCGAGATCGCGCTCCCAGACGTGGTCTCGCAGCTCGCTGCGTGAAACGATGCGGCCTGCGTGATGGGCGAGGTAGCCGAGCAGGCGCCATTCCTGCGCCGTGAGGTCGAGGGGCTGACCGCCGAGCGAGGCGCGCCCCGCGTGGGTGTCGACGACGAGCGCGCCGCAGACGAGCGCGGGCGCGGCATGACCGCGGCTGCGCCGCACGAGGGCCTGGACGCGCAGCACGACCTCGCCGAGCTCGAAAGGCTTGGTCAGGTAGTCGTCGGCGCCGGCGCCGAAGCCCTCCTGCTTCTCGCTCCAGCGGCCGCGGGCCGTGAGGATCAAGACCGGCACGTCGAGGCTCCGCTCGCGCCAGCCGCGGAGCAGCGTGACCCCATCGCGCCGGGGCAGGCCGAGATCGAGCACCACGGCATCGTAAGGCTCGGTGCGGACGAGCTGGTCGGCGCGTTCGCCGTCGCCCGCCGTATCGACCGCGAAGCCGGCCGTGTCGAGCGCCTTCGCAACGCGCGCGGCGAGCTCGGGCTCGTCCTCGACCACGAGCACCCTCATCGCCGCCGCCCCTTCGGCGAGGCGTGCCGCTCGCGTTCGAGGAGCGCTCCTGTCCGCGCGTCGAATTCGAGCTCGATCAGCCGGCCCTGCGGCATGCGCCACTCGATCTCGTAGATGGGCGTGCCGTGCTCCTCCTCGAGCTCGGCCTCGACGAAACGCCCCGCGTAGCGCGCCTCGATCCAGGCGAGAATCGACTCGAGCGGCACGAGCTGCCCCTCCTGCACTCCCGTTCGGGCCTTCGCGGCGGCGTCGTCGCCGCGCGCGGCAGCCGCCGGGAGCGCGGCCGCGATGAGCAGGGCGAGGGCGAGGCGGCGGAAGCGTCGCATTCGCGAAGGCTAGGGCCCGCCGCCTTTCTCTTCCATGAATAACGGCGGGCCGTCGCCGCGCCCGAAGGTCGCTCTGTCTCGGGCGCGCTCCGCCGCCATCACTTCGGGATTACGATGCGCTCCTCGGAGAAATCCCCGCGCTCGGCACCGGTGTGGCAGGCGCCGCAGTTGGCGACGCTGCCGACGGCGGGTCGGCTCCATACCGAGGGCCGCACTTCGCCGTGCTCGCGCCGGATGAACGGCACCTCGCTCACGCGCAGCGGCGTCTGGCCGCCGAGGGAGCGGAGCACCTTGCGCGAGAGCGGGTGGGTGCCGGCCTCGGCAGCGTTGGCCGTGAGCCAGCCTGCAAGGGCCGCGGCCGCAGCCGGGTCGAGCTCCGCATTCTGCCCGAAGTGCCGATCGAGGCCTGTCATCATCTCGCGCCACGAGGCCGCCGGCAGCAGGCCCGGCGGGTAGGCCAGGTGACAGGAGCCGCACTCCTCGCGGTAGCGCGCTTCGCCTTCGCTGGCCGTGAGGCCGGCCGGCGCTGCGCTCCGGAACGCCTGCGCCGGAAGGGTCGCGGCGGCGCCGCGCTCCGACCCGTGCTCGGATTCACTGCGCGATTCGTGCTCCTCGTCGCGATCCGCGCGAACGACCGCGGCCGGCGCAAGCACGGCGAGGAGAGCGCCCAGGACGGCCGCGAACGCAGCGAAGCTGCGAAGGGGTGTCATCGCGCACCCCCCGCGGCGAGCGCGAAGGCCAGGAAGTCGGCCTTCTCGGCGGGCATGCACGGCCTGCCGAGCACCTGCTTGCAGTTGCGTCCGAACCACTTCTCGGCCTTTGCGAGATCCGTGAAACGCTTCGGGTTCGCAGCGGGGGCGAGCGGCTCGACGATCTTGCCGGCGGGGCTCTTCCCGCTCTGACGGGGGTCGTTCGAGTGGCAGGTGCCGCACGCGATGGGCTTGCCATCCTGCACGTGCTCCGTGCGGTAGAGCATCTCACCGCGCGCGGCGCTCGGTGCAAACGCGGGATCGGACGCTCGCGCCTCGTTCGCCCAGCCATCGAGCAGCACCGCCGGATCCGCCGCCCGGGCGTCTGCGGGCAGCAGCGTCGCCACCGCGAGGGCGGCGGCGAGGCCGAGCAGCGCCGCCGCGACGAGGCGTGCGCTGCCTGCCCAGAGCCCGGCCTCGCGGGCCGGCGCCGCCGCTCCGGCGTTCTTGTAGCCGGTCAGCATGGCGAGCGGCAGGTTCTGCTTCTCGATGCGCGACGAGACGAGCACGCCCGCGACGTGCGCGGCGATCATCCACGGCAGCGCCTCGGCGAGGCCCTCGTGCACTTCCTTGATGCCGTCCGCGACGTCACGCGAGATCCAGGGGGAGAGCACGCCCTCCCATTCGGGTCCCGCATAGGCGACTGCGCCGGTGAGCGTCGCACCGAGCAGCACGGCGAACATGGCCATCACCATGAGCGCGCCGATCGGATTGTGTCCGAGATGCGTCTCCGGCTCGCCCCGCAGGTAGCCCCGCGCGTAGCGAAGCAGGCCTGCGGGAGAGGGGACGAAGTCGGAGAAGCGCGCGTGGCGGCTGCCGAAGAAGCCCCAGGCGAGCCGCGCCACCACGAGCGCGAGCACGGCGAGCCCGAGCCGGGCGTGCAGCGAGACGTACCCCTCGTCCTCGCTCGTGAGGAAGAGGCCAACGATCAGCAGCGGCAGCGCCGCGTGAAACAGCCGCACCGGCAGATCCCATACCTTGACGCGTTCCATGGGGCCCTCCTCGCCCGGTCCCGCCGGGCGTGAGGGCAGCCTGCGGCACGCCGCATGACGCGAAGATGAACGCGCTGGCGGATGGCCGGGACGGGCGGTGGCGCTCTCAATCGCCCCGTGTCGTCGCGCTCACCGGCAGGCGCGTCGACCCGGGCGGGCCCGGCGGCGTTCGATTCTGTGCCGAATCCGACAGAACCCGCGTAGAATCACAAGAACGCGGGGGATTCCCGCACCCGGGGTCCCGGCCTCGCGAGGTCCTGCTCGATGTCTGCGTGCTCCCGCTGC
>CAYOIG010000531.1:0-4824 GCA_964403915.1 uncultured Myxococcaceae bacterium | reverse complement strand
GGCCGACGTCGTCGTCTTCGATGCCCTCGCCGCACCCGAGCTGCTGGCGCTCGCGCCACCCGGGGCCGAGCGGATCGACGCCGGCCGCCGCGGGCACGAAGAGACCGGCTGCGCCCACGATGCGATCGCGGCGCTGATCGTGCGCCTCGCGCTCGCCGGCAAGACCGTCGTGCGTCTCAAGGGCGGCGACCCCTTCGTCTTCGGCCGGGGGGGAGAGGAGGCGAGTGCCTGCGTCGAGGCGGGTGTGCCGTTCGAGGTGATCCCCGGGGTGAGCGCGGCGCTCGCGGCAGCGGCCTATGCCGGGATCCCCGTCACCGACCGGCGTCACGCGGCTTCCTTCGCAGTGGCCACGGGGCACCGGGATCCAGCGGCGAGCGCGACCCAGGTGCGCTGGCCGGAGCTGGCACGCGGCGCGGACACGCTGGTGGTGCTCACGGGGCTGCGAAGTCTGCCGGGCATCGTGGCCGAGCTGGTAGCGAGCGGCTGCCCGCCCACGACGCCGTCGGCCGCGATCGCGGAGGCGACGACGCCGCGACAGCGCGTGGTGACGGCCCCGCTCTCCGAGCTGCCGGCGCGTGTATCCGAGGCCAGGCTCACTGCGCCCGCGACCATCGTAGTGGGCGAAGTCGTACGGCTGCGCGATAGCCTCGCATGGTACGAGCGCCTGCCCCTGTTCGGCCGGCGCGTGCTGGTGACGCGTGCCGAGGCGCAGGCCGGCGGGCTGACGGAGGCGCTGCGAGCGGCAGGCGCCGTGCCCGTCGCGCTGCCGCTGCTGCGCATCGTGCCGTGCGAGGATGCGAGCGCTCTCGACCGGGCCCTCGACGCGCTCGAGACCTACGACGTTCTGCTGCTGACGAGCGCGAATGCCGTGCGCCTAATCGCCGCGCGTGCCGCTGCACGGGGCATCACCCTCGCGCGCGAGGGTCTGCGCATCGCATGCGTCGGCCCCGCCACCGCGAAGGCGGCAGGCGAGACCGGGCTGAGCGTCGATTTCGTTCCCGCCGATCGCTTCGATGCCGGGGGCCTGCTGGCAGCCCTCGAGGCCTGGCGGCCGCTGGCTGGCCTTCGCTTCCTGCTGCCGCGCTCCGCCGCTGCGCGGGACGCCCTGCCCGAGGGCCTGCGCGCTCGCGGCGCGCGGGTGGACGCGATCGCTCTCTACCGGCCCGAGGCCGCGCCGGCCGACGCCGCGTGGCTTCGCGGCGAGCTTCTGGCAGGCCGCCTCGACGCGCTCACTTTCACGAGTCCCTCGGCAGTGCGACACTTCTGTGCGCTCCTCGACGAGCCGTCGCGCGAGGCGGCCGGCCGCTCCGTGGTGGTGGCGATCGGGCCGGTGACGGCGGCGGCGCTGCGCGAGGCGGGTCTCGATCCGCACGTGGTGGCAGGCCGGGCAGAAGGAGAGGCGCTGGTGGAGGGGCTGGCCGAATACTTCGAGCGCGCAGGAGGACGGGCATGAGCTTTCCCAGCGTCAGGCCGCGGCGGCTGCGCCGAACCGCAGCGCTCCGGCGCATGGTGCGCGAGACGGCGCTCTCTCGCGACGATCTCGTGCTGCCTCTCTTCGTGGTCGAAGGCCGCAGCGTTCGCGAGGCCGTCTCGTCGATGCCGGGCGTGTTCCGGCTCGGCGTCGACGAGCTCGTCTCCGAGACGAAGCGGGTGCACGATCTCGGCATCCCGGCCGTGATCCTGTTCGGCATCCCGGCGGCCAAGGATGCGCGCGGCTCGGGCGCCGACGATCCGGCGGGAATCGTTCAGCGGGCCGTTGCGGCCGTGAAGCAGGCGACGCCGGACCTGTGCGTCATCACCGACGTCTGCCTCTGCGAGTACACGGACCACGGCCACTGTGGCCTCGTCGAAGGCGACGAGGTCCGCAACGACCCCTCTCTCGAGCGCATCGCCGCCACGGCGCTCTCGCACGCCCGGGCCGGCGCCGACGTGGTGGCACCGTCGGACATGATGGACGGGCGCGTGGGCGCCATCCGCCGGGCTCTCGATGCGAGCGGCTTCGAGGAGCTGCCGATCCTCGCCTACGCGGCCAAGTACGCTAGCGCCTACTACGGCCCGTTCCGCGAGGCGGCCGAGAGCGCGCCGGCGTTCGGCGACCGGCGCGCCTATCAGATGGATCCGCCCAACCGGCGCGAGGCGCTGCGGGAGATGCGTCTCGATCTCGCCGAAGGGGCCGACCTGCTGATGGTGAAGCCGGCGCTTCCCTATCTCGACGTGCTGGCCGATGCGCGGCGCGAGTTCGACGTTCCGCTGGCGGCCTATCACGTCTCGGGCGAGTACGCGATGATCCACGCGGCCGCCGAGCGCGGCTGGATCGACGGCCCGCGCGCGATGGAGGAGGCGCTGATCGCCATCAAGCGCGCCGGCGCCGATCTCATCCTCACCTACGCCGCGAAGGACATCGCGTCGCGGCTTCGGAGCTAGGGGAAGCCGTGCAGTACAAGGTGGTGGAGACCAGCAGCGTGACGCAGGAGGAGATCGAGACGCTCCTCAACGAGTGGACGGCGCAGGGCTGGCGTCTCGAGGGCATCCAGTTCGCGATGCGGGAGTCTTCGAAGCGGCCGAGCATGGCGTTCGTGATCTTCACCCGAGACGGCGAGGGCGGCGCGTAGCCGCCGGAGGGGGTCTCCTGGACGAGCCGCGGCAGCCTTCCCAGGAAGAGCGCATCGCCGCTCTCGAGCGCGCCGTCACCGAGCTGCGCGCGGCGCTCGAACGCCCGGCGGCGCCGCGACCCGCGGCCCCTCATCGACCGGCGCCGCCCGCTGCGCAGCCGAGACGGTGGACGCCGCCGTCGCTTCCCGAAGGCGGTGATCCCTGGCGCTGGATCGGCATCGGCCTGCTGCTCTTCGGCGTCGCGTTCCTGTTCAAATACTCGATCGACCGCGGCTGGCTGACGCCGCCCGTTCGCGTCGGCTTCGGGCTCGTCCTCGCGGCCGTGCTGCTCACGATCTCGGAGCGCCTGCCGGCTGCGCGCCGCAGCTTCGGCCGCGTTCTCGACGGCGGCGCGGTCGCGACGCTCTACATCACGGGCTTTGCGGCCTACCAGCTCTATTCGCTCACGCCGCATGGCGTCGCATTCGCGTTTCTGGTCGGCGTTACGCTGCTCGCTCTCTGGCTCTCGCTGCGCTCGGACGACGCCGCGCTCGCTGTGATCGGGGTCGCCGGCGGCCTCGCGACTCCCTTCCTCTTGCACGAGGAGGGCGGCAGCGTTCCGGGCCTCGTCGCCTACACCTGCATCGTGCTCGCAGGCGCAGGGGTGATCCATCTGCGGCGAGGCTGGCGCGCGCTTCTGCTGACCTCCGCCGCCGGCGGCTGGCTCGTACTCGGGCTCGCGATCTCGGAGGCAGGGGGCCCGTCTCGCGATCCGACACCGGAACGAGTCGCTCTGCAGCTCGGCATCGCGTTCGCCGGTCTCGTGTTCTGGGGGCTCCCGTTGCTGCGTGCGCTCCGTCGCGGGGCTGCCGGGAACGAGCCAGCCACGGCGAGCGAGGCCTACGTCTCGGCCCTCTCGACACCGCTCATCGCGCTCGCGCTCTCGAGCGCGCTCTGGGAGCGGTCGCGAGACGAGTGGGGCTGGATTGCGCTCGGGCTCGGCGGGGCGCTGGCACTTGCCGCCGTGCTGCTGGCGCGCGCAGCGCGCGGGCGCGAGCAGGCTCCTGCGCAGGCGCTGGCGGCATTCGTGCTGGCCACCGTGGCGTTCGCCCTGCTGCTGGAAGGGAGCTGGCTCGTGGTGGCGCTGGCGGCCGAAGGCCTCGGCCTGCACGTGCTGGCGCGGCGTGCCCGCGATCCGCTGGCCACGCTCGGCGCGCACGTGCTCTTCGCCGTCGCCGGATTTGCCGTGGCGGAGCGTATGCTCGCGGGCGAGGTCGAGGCGCCGCGCTTCGTGAGCGGGCAGTCTCTCTCGGATCTCTTCGTGATCTTCGCGGCGGCACTGGCCTCGACGCGGCTCGGCGTGCGCGCTTACGCGGCGGTCTATCGCCTGTGCGCTCACGTCGCGCTGCTCGGCTGGATGGCGCGCGAGCTCTCGGGCCTCGAGAACGGTCAGGGTCTCGTCACGCTGGCGTGGGGCGCGTGGGCGCTCGCACTGCTCGTGATCGGCCTGCGCCGCGATGCAGGCGAGCTCCGCAGCGCCGGGAGCGTCACGCTCTTCGTCGTGGTCGGCAAGCTCTTCCTGGTGGATCTGCGCGAGGTCGAAACGCTGTGGCGGATCCTCTCCTTCCTCGGCTTCGGGGCGGCCTTTCTCGCGCTCAGCTACTGGATGCGGGCGCTCTGGAAGCCGAAGGGGAACGAGGAATAGAGGCGGTCGCCTACAGCTCGTCCTCTTCCTCGAGCGCCATCACGAGCACGGGGTGCGGTGCGTACTCGTGCCCCTCGTCCCAGCCGGGAAGGCGCTCGGCCTCGGCGATCCACGATTCGGCCACGCTCTCGTCGACGACCACCGAGCTGCCGTCGAAGCCCTCGGCGATGCCGTCCCACAGATCCTGGCCTCCGCTCTCCCACCAGAGGCGCGAGGGGAACTCGAAGTCGATGCGAAGCTTCACCATGGCGAACTCCCGTGCCATGCGGGCCCCACGAGGCTACAGCGGCCGGCGGCCTCCCGCGCGCCCTATGCCACCGCCGGGAGAACCTCCTCGGCGAGGCGACGCAGGGCCTCCTCCTCCTCCTCCGGCCCGGCGCCCGGGACCTCGCCGCGCACGATCAGCAGATCCATCCCGAGCCGCTCGCGATAGAGCGCGACGAGATCGAGCACCTCCGGAGCGGTGCCCACCAGCACGCGGTCGCAAACCTCCCCGGCGGACGCACGGGCGAGCGCCGGCGGCAGGC
>CAYOIG010000530.1:0-14713 GCA_964403915.1 uncultured Myxococcaceae bacterium | reverse complement strand
GGATGCGCGCCCGCGTATGGGCCGTATCGGTCTTCATGCCGATCTGCGCGCCCGTGAACGAACGCGCGCGGTGTCCGAGGCGCTGGATCGCCATGGCGAGCAGGGCGATGGTCTTCTGCTCTCCCGTCGAGACGAGCGCGTCGTACTCGCGCGGATCGGGCTCCTCGCCGCCCACCGCGTGCGCGAGCTTGACCAGCGCATCCGTCTCGCCGGCCATCGCCGAGACCACCACGGCCACGCGGTGGCCGGCCTGTGTCGTGGCCACGACGCGGCGTGCGACGTTCTGGATGCGTTCGACGTCGCGCACGCTGGTTCCGCCGAACTTCTGGACGATCAGGGACATGCCACCTTCTCCAGCTCCACCGTACCCGAAATGCCCAGGCACAGGCTCCAGCGTCGCAGCACGGAAGCGGACAGCAACCCGTACGCCAACACCGAGATGAATCGCTCGGACTCGCCGGCTCCCGGGGAGGGGGGCGAGAGCTCGATCTCGAGACGGTCCGCCGGCAGCGCCTCGGGCATGCGGTCCGCCCACTCGATGGCCACGACGCTCTGCGCATCGAGCACGTCGAGGAAGCCCGCCGACTCGAGCTCGCTCGCGCGCTCGAGCCGGTAGAGGTCGAGGTGCACGAGGCGCACGCCACGCTCGCTCGGCGGATACTCGTGCGCGATCACGAAGGTCGGGCTCGTGACGAGGCCGGGGTCGAGTCCGAGACCCTCGGCCAGCCCCTTCACGAAGCCGGTCTTGCCGGCGCCGAGGGGGCCGTGCAGCGCGATCACCAAGCCCCCCTCCTCGAGCACGGACGAGAGCGCACGCGCAACGGCGTGCGTCGCCTCAGGGCTCGGGGAACGGAAGCGTAAGGCTGCGAGCGTCTCCATCTGCGCTTTCCGTCCCCTCTCCCGTCCGCCGCGCCCGGCCCGCTCTCCGGCGGCGCAGCCGCTCCATGGCCACCGGGATCATCGCCGCCACGTCCTCCGCGAGCCCGCCAGCCGGGCCGAGCCGCTCGGCCAGCCGATCCGCCGCGAGGCCGTGAAGGTATGCCCCCAGAGCCGCCGCCTCGAAGGGCGGCAATCCCTGCGCCAGAAGACCCGCGATCACGCCGGTGAGAACATCCCCCGTCCCACCGCTGGCGAGAATCGGGCCGCCCGTCGGATTGACGATCACCCTGCCGTCGGGCGCTGCCGTGACGGTGGCGGCTCCCTTGAGCACCACCACCGCGCCGGTCCGCTCCGAGACTGCGCTCGCCACTCCGAGCCGGTCGGCGTTGATCTCCCGGACCTCTCGTCCGAGCAGACGCGCCGCCTCGCCCGGATGGGGCGTCACGATAGTCGGATGCCTCCGGGCCTTCAACCGCGACGGGTCGCTGGCCAGGGCATTGAGGCCATCGGCATCGAGCACGAGCGGCCGGGCCAGCGCCGGCGCCAGCGCGCGCACCAGCGCGACCGTCTCGGCATCGGTGCCGATCCCGGGTCCGAGCGCCACGACGTCGCGCGCCTCCGCGAGCGCGAGCAATGCCTTCTCCGCCGCCGCTGCGAGGCTCCGGCCCTCCGTCTCGGCGACGGGCACGGTCATCGCCTCCGTGCACTTCGTCTCGAGGATGTCGTTGAGGCTCGAAGGACACGCGATCGTGACGAGCCCTGCTCCGGCGCGGCCGGCGCCCAGCGCCGCCAGCGCCGCCGCTCCCGTCTTGCCCTCGGATCCGGCCACCACGAGCACGTGACCAAACGAGCCCTTGTGCCCAGCCGGCGGCCGCGGCGGAAGCTGTGCCGACGCGCCCGCGCGCGTCCACAGCAGGGCGGCCGTCCCGGCTCCCGGGGCATCGTCTGCGATGCCGATCCTCGCCACGCGGATCCGGCCCGCCAGCGTGCGCCCGGGCTCGAGGGCGAGGCCGACTTTCGGGAGACCGAGCGTGATGGTGACGTCGGCCTCGACGCAGACGCCGAGCGCCTGTCCCGTATCGGCGGAGAGGCCGGACGGAAGATCCACTGCGAGCACCCGAGCGCCTGCCGCGCGGCGCGCGCTGCGGATGCGGTCGATCGCCCGCGCGGCATCGCCTTCCACGGCACGCGAGAGCCCGGTGCCGAAGATCGCATCGACGACGATCTCGCCGTCGCCGGCCGCGGCCTCCGCAGCCGAGAACGGGACGCCGACCGCGCGGGCCCGGGCCAGATTCCCTGCCGCGTCGCCGTGCAGATCTGCGGCCCTACCCAGCAGCGCGACCCGCACCCGCACGCCGAGCAGGTGCAAGTGACGCGCCGCCACCAGCCCGTCGCCGCCGTTGTTCCCGGCTCCGCAGACCACGAGCACCCCGCGCCGCGCCGCCCCGAGCGCGAGGGCCTCGCCTGCGACCGCACGTCCGGCGCTCTCCATCAGCAGCTCGCCGGAGACGCCCAGCGTCTCGATCGTGTGGTGGTCGCGGGCGCGCATGCCCTGCCCGTCCACCAGCCGCCAGTGCAGAGAGTCCGCGGCGCTCATGGCCCCCCTTCGAGCACGACCTGCCCGATGCAGCACGACGGATCGTGCGTCAGCGTGAGCGCGGCCCGCTGAACCCCGAGCCGTCGCGCAGCCGCCGCCGCGCAGCCGTGGAAGACGAGCGCAGGAGCTTGCCCCTGCGCGCGCACCACCTCGATCTCGCGAAAGTGTGCGCCAGACAGACCCAGCGCGCGACGGGCCGCGAGCTTGGCAGCGAAGCGGACTGCGAGGCTCTCACTCCCCCGCGCCCGGCGAGCCGCGTACTCCCGCTCGTCGTCCGTGAACAGGCGTCGCCGCAGCCGCTCGCCGTAGTGCGCGTCCGCTGCCTCGAAGCGCGGCACGTCCACGAACCCGACGCCGACCGCGAGGATCAGTCGGCCCTCCCGAGGCAGCGCCCGAGGCATGCGGCCAGATCCGCTGCCATCGCGGCCACGCGCCCCTCGTCCTGGCCCTCGACCATGATGCGCGCCTTGGGCTCCGTGCCGCTGTAGCGGATCAGCACGCGGCCGAATCCGTCGAGCTCGGCTTCCACCTTGCGCACGAGATCCATCATCTCGGGCAGGCTCTCGAGCGGCCGCTTCTGCGCCACCCGCAGATTGACCAGCACCTGCGGATAGCGCGTGAAGCTGGCGACCAGATCCGAGAGCTTGCGGCCGCTGCGGCGCAGGATGGCCAGCGTCTGCAGCGCGGTGATGAGGCCGTCGCCGGTCGTGTTGTGGTCGAGGAAGATCACGTGGCCCGACTGCTCGCCGCCGAGGTTGTAGCCGCCGGCGCGCATCGCCTCGACCACGTAGCGGTCGCCGACCTGGGTGCGGATGAGCCGGAGACCGAGACTCTCGAGATGCTTCTCGAGACCGAGGTTGCTCATCACCGTCGCGACCACGGCTCCACCCTTCAGTGCGCCGCGCTCGACGAGGTGCGTGGCGCAGAGCGCGAGCACCGCGTCGCCGTCCACGACGTCGCCTTTGTCGTCCACGAGCACACAGCGGTCGGCGTCCCCATCGAGGGCAATGCCGATGTCCGCACGCACCTCCCGCACGCGTGCCGCGGTCTTCTCGGGATGGAGCGATCCGCAGCCATCGTTGATGTTGCGCCCGTTCGGCTCCACACCGAGACGGAAGACCTCGGCACCGAGCTCCTCCAGCACCGTCGGCCCGACCTGGTAGGCGGCTCCATTGGCGCAGTCGAGCACCACACGCAGGCCGTCGAGGGTGAGGTCGATGGGAAGGGTCTTCTTGAGAAAGACCACGTAGCGCCCCGCGGCGTCGTCGATGCGGCGGGCACGGCCGATCTCGTCGGGGCTCGCGGGCGACCGATCGAGCTCACCGCTCGCGATGAGGCGCTCGATTCGCCGCTCCATCTCGTCGGGAAGCTTGAAGCCGTCTCGCGAGAAGAACTTGATGCCGTTGTCCTGGTAGGGGTTGTGGCTCGCCGAGATCATCACACCGGCGTCGCAGCGCATGTCTGCGGTCAGAAAAGCCATGCCGGGAGTCGGCATCGGCCCCACCTGCAGCACGTCGACGCCCATGGAGCAGATGCCGGCCGCCAGCGCGTCCTCGAACATGTAGCCGGAGAGGCGCGTGTCCTTGCCGATGATGATGCGGTGTCGCTCGCTGCCGCCCCGATGAAAGATGTGCGCGACCGCGCGCCCGAGCAGGAGCGCCATCTCCGCCGTCATCGGATGCACGTTCGCGGTACCGCGGACGCCGTCCGTTCCGAAGAGTTCGAGCCGTCTCTCCGCTGCCATCGTCAGCCCTCCTTCGCCGCCCCTGCATGCGGCTGGGGTCCGACGCGGATCCGCACCCGCACCACGGCCGGGTTGTCGACCCATACGTGCCCGCCGCCGGCCGAGACGCGCACTTCGCGCTCCGCATTCTCGCTCAGTCCGCTCACATCGATCGTTTCGGTCACCGCCTCGCCCAGCCGCAGCACTTCGCTCCGCGCGCCCGAAACCCTCACCCGCGGGGGATCCACCTCGACCTTCTCGACGGCATACCCGGCGGCCGGGGCCCCCTCGACGTCTGCCCGGACGGGCACCGACTTGCTTCCGCGCCGCTCGAGGGTGAGCGCCACCTGGGCCGGGGAGCGGGAGACGATACGCGCACCCCGCGGAAGGTCCAGGTGCGAGGTGTCGATCTCGAAGTCCGAGACTCCCGGGCGGGCACCCGAGGCGTCCACGACGTACTCGAGACGCTCGGGCTGCACGTTTCGCAGGACGGCGCGGCTGCCGAGAACCCGGACGTTCACCACCTCGCCGCTCTGCTCGGTGACGACCAGATCCTCGGGAACGCCACGCACGGTGAGCGGCAGGTCATAGCCCCGCTCGATCGAGCTCGAGCCGTGGGCCACCCACCAGAGAAAGAGCGCGATGGCGAAGGCCAGCAGCTTGAGGCCGAGGTTTGCAGCAGGCCGTGCCACGCGCCGTCCTGGCCCCTAGCCCGAGCTGCGAGCGCCGGCCGGGCCCGCCCCTGCCGTCGCCGGCCGATCGGTCAGCTCGTCGCCGGCTCCAGGCGCCGGATCGCGCGCGTCGGGCAAGGCGGGCTCCTCGCGTCCCGCCGAGAGCGCGTCGCGCAGCGCACCGCGCAGCCGCGGGGCGTCGAGACCGCGGCGAAGCTCGCCGCCGCTCACCACCGAGATCTCCGAAGTCTCCTCGGAGACCACCACGAGAACTGCATCCGTCTCCTCGCCGAGGCCGAGGGCCGCACGGTGCCGCGTGCCGAGTCCCTGCGGCAGGTCCTGCCGTTCCGACAGCGGCAGGATGCAGCCGGCGCGGGCGACACGGCCGTGCTGGATCAGCACGGCACCGTCGTGGAGCGGCGAGTACGGAAGAAACAGCGAGACCAGCAGCTCCTTCGAAACGGCTGCATCGAGCACCAGCCCCGCATCCACCTGATCGTCGAGCTGCGTATCGCGCTCGATCGCGATCAGGGCTCCGACGCGCTTCTGAGCGAGGGTCTGCGCGGCGCGCACGACCTCCTCGAGGATCTGCGTCTCCTGACGACGAATGGCCGAGGGCGACACGCCACGGCCCACCCGCGCAAGCATGCGCCGGATGTCGTGCTGGAACAGCACGATGATGATGAGCACGGCGGACGAGAGAAAGTGATCGAAGATCCAGATCAGTGTCGTGAGCTGGAAGAGCTGCGCGATGGCGCTGGTGCCGATCAGCAGCAGCAGGCCCACCAGGATCTGCACGGCGCGCGTACCCTTGATGAGCAGCAGCAGCCAGTAGACCCCCACGGCCACGACGAGGATGTCGAGAGTGTCGCCGAAGGGATCGAAGTTCGCGGCGAGATAGGCCCACGTCTCGTGGAGCAGGCCCCAGAGAAACTCGATCACGCTTCGCCCTCGCAGCGTGCGGCCCGCAGCGCCGCGCCCACCGCGGCGGCCCGTGCGACCCCCGCCACGTCGTGAACTCGCAGCGCGTCAGCCCCGGCGAAGACCGCCACGGCGCAAGCCGCGAGCGTCGCCCGGTCACGCTCGCCCACCGGCTCGCCCGTGATCTCGCCGAGAAAGGCCTTGCGCGAGGGGCCCACCAGCAGCGGGAGCCCGAGTCGCGCCCGCAGGCGGCCGGCGCCCGCGAGCAGCGCGAGATTGTGCGCCCGGTGCTTGCCGAATCCGATCCCCGGGTCGACGACCAGCCTCTCTCGCGCCACGCCCGCGCGGCACGCCTGCGCGACCGAGGCGGCCAGCTCGGTTTCGACCTCGGCGAGGCAATCCTCGAAGGCGACGCTCCGCTGCATCGTCTCGGGATCGCCGCGCAGGTGGCCCAGCACGAGCGTCGCACCGCTGCGTGCCACCACGCCGGCCAGATCCGGGTCGAAGCGCAGCCCGGAGACGTCGTTCACGATGCGCGCGCCGGCCGCGAGCGCAGCCTGCGCCACGCGCGCCTTGCGCGTGTCGATCGAGAGCGGCGCGGGCGTCGCCTTGGCGAGCGCCTCGAGCACGGGGACCACGCGCGCGATCTCCTCGTCCTCGGGCACCTCGAGCGCACCGGGGCGCGTCGATTCGCCGCCCACGTCGAGCACATGGGCCCCGTCGCGAACGAAGCCGAGTCCAGCCGCAACCGCCGCCTCGAGATCCGGCACGCCCCCGGCACCCAGCAGGCGCCCGCCGTCGCTGAAGGAGTCGGGCGTCACGTTGAGAATGGCCACGAGCGTCACACGGCCGCGCGGAAAGAACGTCGCCTCGATCACGGGGAGCTCCTACCCCGGAATCGGCTCGGGGTCGGGCAGCTTGTCTCCGGGAAAATCCTTGGCGCGCTCGGATCGGCTTCGCTTCGGCGGCTCCTCGCGCCGCGGCGGCTCCACCGGCACCGGCAGCGGCGGCAGGGCCTTCCCGTCGAGCAGGAGCTTGAGATCCGCCGTATCGAGCGTCTCGCGCTCGAGCAGCGCGGCCGCGACACGATCGAGCGTCGCGCGGTGGTCGATCAGATCCTGGCGCGCGTCGTTGTAGAGGCCGATCAGGATTCTCGACACCTCGTCGTCGATCTCCTCCGCCTTCTTCTCGCTGTAGTCCTTGCGCGTCACGAAGTCGCGGCCCAGGAAGACGTCCGCATCGTCGTCTCCGAACGAGACGGGCCCGAGGCGGTCGCTCATGCCGTACTTGCAGACCATGCGTCGTGCGAGATCCGTCGCCTGCTTGAGGTCGTTGGATGCGCCAGTCGAGAAATGATTGAAGACGAGCTCCTCGGCCGCGCGTCCACCCATGGCGTGCTTGACGATGGCGAGGATCTGATCCTTCGTGAGGTTGTAGCGGTCTTCGGCCGGCAGGGTCTGCGTGAGGCCGAGCGCCATGCCACGCGGGATGATCGTGACCTTGTGGACGGGATCCGAGTGCGGGTTCAGCAGCGCGACGAGCGCGTGCCCTGCCTCGTGATAGGCCGTCGTGCGCTTGTCTTCGTCGCTCATGATCATGCTCTTGCGCTCGGCGCCGAGCAGCACCTTGTCTTTCGCGCGCTCGAAATCGAGCATCGCGACCTTCTGCCCGTCGCGGCGGGCGGCGAGCAGCGCCGCCTCGTTCACCAGGTTCTGGAGGTCCGCGCCGACGAAGCCGGGCGTCCCGCGAGCGATCACCTCGAGCTCGACGTCGTCGTCGAGAGGCACGCGGCGGGTATGCACCTTGAGGATCGCGAGGCGCCCCCGCAGATCCGGCCGCGGCACCACCACGCGGCGATCGAAGCGACCGGGTCGCAGCAGCGCCGGGTCGAGCACGTCGGGCCGGTTGGTGGCCGCGATCAGGATCACGCCCTCGTTCGATTCGAAGCCGTCCATCTCGACGAGGAGCTGGTTGAGGGTCTGCTCGCGCTCGTCGTGGCCGCCGCCGAGGCCCGCGCCGCGGTGGCGGCACACGGCGTAGATCTCGTAGATGAAGATCATGCAGGGCGCGTTCTTCATGACCTGGAGGAAGAGATCCCGCACCCGCGAGGCGCCGACGCCCACGAACATCTCGACGAAGTCGGAGCCCGAGATCGAGAAGAAGGGAACACCCGCCTCGCCGGCCACGGCGCGGGCCAGCAGGGTCTTGCCCGTGCCCGGGGGGCCGACCAGGAGCACGCCCTTCGGAATGCGCCCCCCGAGCCGGGTGAACTTCTTGGGCTCCCGGAGGAAGGCGATGATCTCCTCGAGCTCGGCCTTGGACTCCTCCACGCCGGCCACGTCCTCGAAGGTCACGCGCTGCTGGTTCTCCGTGAGCAGGCGCGCCCTGGCCTTGCCGAAGCTCATCGCCTTGCCGCCACCGGCCTGCATCTGGCGGATGAAGAAGATCCAGATTCCGATGAAGAGCAGCATCGGGAACCAGGTGATGAGCAGGGTCTGCCAGAACGACGATTCCCGCGCCGGATGCGCCGTCACCTCCACGTTCTTCGCCTGCAGCTCGGCCAGAAGCCCCTCGGTCACGGCCGGCGCATAGGTCGCAAATTCCCCGCCGCTCTTGAGCTCGCCGGAGATGTGGCTCGACTCGATGGTGACCTTCTGGATCTCTCCCGCATCGAGCTTCTGCTGGAAGCTCGAGAAGCTGATCTCGGCGGGCGCGGCCTGGTTCTGTCGGAACATGGTGACGACGAGCAGGATGACGAGCAGCACCACCACCCAGAGGGCCATGCTCTTGTAGAACTGCTGGTTCACGCTCGCCCCCGCTGGCCGTGCTCCGCCGGGCGCGCGGACACTGCCTCTCCGACGACCTTAGCATGCAGCCCCGGGGCGCACCCCGCGGGCTGCGAGGCGAAAGCCTCCTCGCTCGCGCGCGAGCACGAGCCGCCCCGGCAGCTCGATCGCACGCCCGGGCACTGCGCCGCGCAGAAATTGGACGACGCGAGCGAGGTGGATGTTCGACACGTCGCGCGCAATGCCGGCGTGGCGCAATGCCCGCCGCGCGAGCCGGTGTGCGAGCGCCTCCGGAAGCGCGCTCCAGCCGTCGGGCTCGATCCACAGCGCGTCGGTCTCGACCCGGAAGCGTGCCCCGGCCTCCCGCTCCACCAGCGACTCCATCCACTCCGCATCCCGTCGCTGCGCATCGGCCAGCCGTCCGAGGGCCCTGAGCAGGCGTGGGTTGAACTCCTGCGCCAGCCCGGGAAGCCAGCGCGTGCGCAGCCGGCTGCGAGCGTAGGCCGGCGAGCGGTTCGAGGCGTCCTCACGCCAGCGCAGGCCTTCGCGACCCGCATACGCCAGGATCTCGGTGCGCGTGACCGCCAGCAGCGGCCGCACGATGCGACCGTCGGCCGAGCGCTCCGGGATCCCGGAGAGCCCGTCGCCGGCGCTGCCCCGCAGCAGGCGCAGCAGCACGGTTTCCGCCTGATCGTCGGCCGTGTGGGCGGTGGCCACGTGCGCGAGGCCCAGCTCGCCCGCCTGCAGCGCGAGCGCGTCGTATCGCAGCCGCCGGCAGGCCTCCTGCAGCGTGGGCCGCACGCGGCTCGCGACGCCCTCCCGCAGCTGCTGCGGCCGAACGCGGTGGGCGAGCAGCGGGATTCCGAGCCCGGCCGCCAGATCGGCCACGAAGGCCTCGTCGGCATCTGATTCGGCCCCGCGCAGACCGTGGTTCACGTGCCCGGCGACCAGCCGCAGCCCGAGCCGGCGGGGCAGCGACGCGAGCCCGTGCAGCAGGGCCGTCGAGTCGACGCCGCCCGAGACCGCCACCAGCACGCCACTGCCCGGAAGCCCGAGCCGGCGCACTGCGGATTCGAGTGCGCGCAGCACGGCTGGAGGCTACCGCACCGCGCTGGCCTCGCCGATCACGATGCGGATCCCGTCCTCCTTCTCGGCCCACACGTCGCAGTGTACCCGCGTACGGGTCCCCTCCCGCACCTCCTCGCGAACCCGCGCGTGCGCCGTCACGCGCTCGTCCACCCAGAGCACGTTCGTGAGCCGAACGTCCATCTTGCCTCCCTCGAGCCAGCCCGCGCCAAACTCGCGCTGCATCACCTCGGAGACGAAGCAGGTGGACATCATCCCCTGCACCACGATGTTGGGGAAGCCGAACTTCCGGGCTTCCTCGCGATCCGTGTGGTAGTTGCGGGCCGGCCCCGAGAACATCCAGCAGCGGCGGGCGTCTACGCTCTTCGTCACGGCGGCGAGATCCGGGCCCTTGCCGGTCGGGAACGGAGGGCGGACCTCGGCCTGCTTGCGCTCGGCCGTCTGCGCGTCGACGACGATGCCGCCGCCCTCGCCACGCGGCCGCGGGGGCAGAAACGACTGGTGCGTGCGGCCGCGCACCAGCAGGCGGCCGTCTTCCGCGTCGACGAGGTCCGTCTCGTTGACGACGTAGTCACGGCCGCGCTTCGAGTAGCGCGCCACGATGGTCGAGCGGGACCGGATGCGGGAGCCCAGGCGCAGCGCACCGAAGAGCTCCCACTCCTGGCGTGCGTGCAGGTTCCCGAACAGGTTCTGCAGGTACCACTCGCCGAGATGCCGGTAGCACTCGCTGTGATGCAGCAGCGGCGGCGCAGCCCCCTCCGGCAGCGCTGCGCGGTCGTCGAGGGCATCGCAGTAGAAGGCGACGACCTGCGGCGTGACCTCGTAATGATTCGAGCCGCAGTGCCGCCCGACGTAGGCCGGCTCTCCCTTGAGATTCATGACGGTCCTCCCGCGCCGCTCGGCGCCCCGGTTGGGTACCACGGACGCCCGTCACGCGCGTGCTGGCGGGGCTGCGCCCGCCTGCGATCATGCAGCGCCGTGCCTGCGATCTGGGAGAACGTCGGCGGCTGGCTCGATCGATGGGCCCGGATCGCGCCCGCACGCATGGCCGTGGTGGACGGCGAGCGGCGCCTGTCCTACGCCGCCCTGGCGGATCGCGCTGCACGCTTAGCGGGCTGGCTGCACGAGGCGGGCGTCGGCCCGGGCGAGCGCGTGGCGCTGCTGCTGGCCAATCGCTCGGCCTATCTCGAAGCCGTCTTCGCCTGCGCGCGGATCGGCGTCATCGCGGTGCCCATCAATGCCCGTCTCGCGCCGCCCGAGGTGGCCCAGATCCTCGACGATTGCGCGCCGCGGCTGCTGCTCTACGAGCACGCTCTCGAGGCGATCGCCGACGCCGCCTGCCGCAGTGCAGCGAGCCCTCCCCCCCTGCGCCTCGCGGCGGGAGGGCCGGCGGATGCCTTCGAGGAGGCGCTCGCCACTGCACCCCACGCCGCAATCGAGCCCGTCCGCGCCGACGACCCCATGCTGCTGATGTACACCTCCGGCACGACGGGCCGGCCCAAGGGCGCCCTGCTGCCGCACCGCAAGACGCTCTTCAACGGCCTCAATGCGGCGCTGTTCTTCGAGCTCACGGCGCGCGATCGCGTGCTCGTGCCGCTCCCCCTCTTCCACTCCTTTGGCCTAGCGATCCTGTCGCTTCCGGCCCTCTATGCGGGCGCCACGGTCTTTCTCGAACCGCACTTCGATGCCGCAGCCGTGTGGGAGCGCATCGCCCTCGAGCGCATCACCTACCTCGGCGCGGTTCCGACCATGCTGCAGGCCCTCTACGAGGCACTGGAGGCGGCGCCGCGCGGGCACCTCGACACCTCGAGCCTGCGCTTCCTGTTCAGCGCTGGCGCGGCCCTTCCCGTGGAGCTGATCCGGGCCTTCGAGCGCCGGGGGCTGGTCGTCAAGCAGGGCTTTGGCCAGACCGAGACCTCGATCCTGTGCTGCCTCGACGTCCAGGACGCGCTGCGCAAGGCCGGCAGCGTCGGCCGGCCCGTCTTCCACGCCGAGGTGCGCATCGTGCGCCAGACGAGCCTCGCGCGACCGCCGGAGGCGTGGGAAGACTGCGCTCCGGGGGAGGCGGGCGAGATCGTGGTTCGCGGTCCGATCACCATGCTCGGCTACTGGCGGCAGCCCGAGGCCAGCCGCGAGACCCTGCGCGGTGAATGGCTCCGGACGGGAGACCTCGCGACCGCCGACGAGGAGGGCTTCTTCACGCTCGTCGGCCGCACCCGCGAGCTCTACATCTCGGGCGGCGAGAACGTCTACCCGGCCCAGGTCGAGGCCGTCTACGCCCTGCATCCCGGCATTCGCGAGATTGCCGTCGTCGGCGTCCCGGATGCGCGCTGGGGCGAGGTCGGCCGGGCCTACGTGGTGCTGGCCGGAGGGGCACCGCTCGACCCCGAGAGGCTGCGCGCCTGGGGCGCCGAGCGCCTTGCCCGCTACAAGCTCCCGCACAGCTTCGTGGCCGTGGAGCAGCTCCCGCGCACCGTCACCGGCAAGGTGCAGAAGCATCGGCTCCTCGCCGCCGGGCCCGAGCCTGCCGCAGAAGAAGCCGCCCCAGGACCACTCCGGCCTTGACACGGCCGCCCTCCGGGGCGTAAAACGCGAAGGATTCCAGCACTCTCCGGCGCCTGCGGGGCCCGGAGCCAGCACTCGCTGCCCCCTCTCGGCGGGGAGCGTCGAAAGGGGATGGGATGTTGCGCTCTGGATTCGTGTCGATCGATGGGGCGCGCCGCCTCTGCGCCGCAGGCCTCGTAGCCATGGCGCTCGGCCTCTTCGCGCTCGGCTGCGGCGAGCCTCTCCCGATTCTCACGATCCTGTCGCCCGCCAGCGGCACCTTCACCACGAACTCCTCCATCTCCATCACCGGCACCGTGACGAACGCGACCGCCGCCGAGGTCCAGCTCACGGTGAACGGCTCGGTGGTGCCCGTCCAGGCGAACGGCTCGTTCTCGGTCAGCGTCGCGGTCAGCCAGTCGGCCATCCTCAATCCCTTCGTGGTCAAGCTCAGCAAGGTCGGCGGGATCTTCACGACGACTCAGCGCATCATGGTGATCGGCGGGCCGGCGGTCGCCGATGGCATGTTCTCGGGCAGCGGCATCGGGATGCGCATCAACGACACCGGGCTCAACCAGCTCGAGCCCACGATCCAGAGCCTCATCAACGGCTCCTTCGACATCTCGTCGATGATTCTCGCCGCCAACCCCATCATCAACGACTACTGCGTGATCTACCTCTTCGGCTGCATCTCACGCGTCGACGTGAACGCCACCTCCGTCAGCTACGCGCAGCCCGTGGGCGTCAACCTCGACGCCATCACCAATCTCACGAACGTGCTGGTCACGGTCCAGAACATCCGCATCAACTATCAGGTCAGCGGCGCCTTCAGCTGCACCGGCCACCTCACCGCCGCGACCACGACGGTGAGCGGAAACTACGACCAGCTCCCGGGCCTTCCGGCGAATCAGGTCAACGTGAACCAGCAGGGAGACGTCGGCGTCGGCTTCACGAGCTTCAACAACAGCTTCGACAGCGGTATCTGCGACTGGCCGATCCTCGGCGACATCATCCAGCTCATGGTCGGCGACATCCAGCCGATGGTTCGGGACGGCCTCGTCACCAACCTGCGCGATCCCGATGGCAGCGGACCACAGGACGCCCCGATCGCCGCTGCGATCCAGGACACGCTCGCAGGCCTGTCGATCGCGGGCCCGATCGGCACCGCGCTCGGCGTTACGCTGAATGCCGATATCAACAACATCGCCGAGGACACGAGCGGCCTGACCTACCGTATCGACTCCCGGATCACGCAGCCGATCCCGACGCCGGGCTCGCCCGACCAGCTCTACTCCTTCAATCCGGCCGAGACGTTCCCGAGCCTCGGCGCGAACACGCCCGTCTCGAACCTTCCCTACGGCCTCGGCCTCGCCATCTCGTCGGGCACGTTCAACCAGCTTCTCAAGGCCGACACCGAGAGCGGGCTGCTCCAGCTCGACGTGACCGAGTTCCAGAGCATTCCGCTGACGGCCGGCCTGCTGGCCCTGTTCCTGCCGGAGTTCTCGAACCTTCCTCCCACGACACCGCTGGTGCTGCGCATCAAGCCCACGCTGGCGCCCTTCCTCACAGGGCAGGACGGGCCGGGAGGAGAGATCTCCGACCTGCGCGTCGCGCAGGTGCTCGGCACCGTGATCGGACACGATTCCTTTGGCGGCGAGATCGCGTACCTCGAGGTCGCCTTCGATGCGCGAATCGGTCTCCAGTTCAGCTTCGACAGCCAGACGTCGTCGCTCACTCCGACCTTCGGAACGATCCTGCCGGCCGACATCACGGTGAGCGTGCTCAGCTACCTGAGCGGAGCCATCGCCCTCTCGCCTGGCAGCGAGGCCACACTGCAGGCCTTCCTGCCGCAGATACTCGCAATGGCGCTGCCCGACCTCGGCTCGTCGCTCGGCTCGTTCCCGATGCCGTCTTTCCTCGGGCTCCAGCTCCAGCTCGTCGAGCTGCGCAAGGTCAACAACTACCTCGGCCTGTTCCTGAACCTCGCGCCGTAGCCGCGACCGGGATTCAAGGCTCGCTGGCACCAGGTTCAATGGCTGGCTGCGTTGCCCGATCCGGTAGAAAGGGTGGCGGCGCCCAGATTCGAACTGGGGACACGCGGCTTATGAAACCGCTGCTCTAACCAACTGAGCTACGCCGCCGGAGCCAGGCGCCGCGAGGGCTGCCGGGCCGGCGCAGTCTAGCGCGGGGCCTAGTTCGTGCGAGGGCCCGCGCCGGGACCCGCCGTCTTCGGCGCCGGCGGAAGGCCCGTCGCCGTGGTCGCATGGGAGCGCGTGGTCTCCTCCAGCGCCTCGACGCGTCGCCGCAGGTCGTCCAGCTCGGAACGCGAGACGGCGGTCTTCGCCGGCGGGCCGGCCGAGACCGCCGGAACCTCGCCCGCCCCCGCAGGCTCGGCGACGTAGCGGGCCACACGATCAGCGAGATCATCGATGCGCGGGATGATCGAACCGAGTGCCCCCGACTGCACGAAGATCTGTCGCGCTCCCACATCCGTGGCATCGGTTCG
>CAYOIG010000529.1:0-16326 GCA_964403915.1 uncultured Myxococcaceae bacterium | reverse complement strand
CTCGAAGATGGGCCTGGCCGGCATCACGATCGATTCGACGGTGACGAACTTCGCAACGCCCGTCCGGAACATCCCCGAATACGTCTTCGTCATGTTCCAGGCCATGTTCGCGATCATCACGCCGGCCCTCATCATCGGCGCTGTGGCCGAGCGCATGCGCTTCAGCGTTTATGTCGCCTTCGTCGCGATCTGGGCCCTCGTGGTCTACTGCCCGATCGCGCACATGGTCTGGGGCAGCGAGGGCTGGATCTTCAAGAGCGGTGCCATCGACTTCGCCGGCGGCCTCGTCGTCCACATGTCGAGTGGCTTCTCGGCCCTGGTTGCCGCGATCATGCTCGGCAAGCGCCGTGGTTTCGGGAAGGAGCCCATGCCGCCGCACAGCCTCCCGCTCTGTCTCATCGGCGCGGGCCTACTCTGGGCCGGCTGGTTCGGCTTCAACGCCGGCAGCGCGCTCAGCGCGAGCGGGCTCGCTGCGCTCGCCTTCGTGAACACGAGCACGGCGGCCTCGATGGCGGTCCTCACCTGGGCCCTCATCGAGTGGGTGCACCGCGGCAAGCCGACGGCCCTCGGCGGCGCGACGGCTGCCGTGGCGGGGCTCGTGGCGATCACGCCGGCCTGCGGCAACGTCTCGCCGATGGGCGCGCTCGCCGTCGGGATCGGCGTCTCGGTGATCTGCTACGCGGCGGTCACCTTCCTCAAGCCGGCCTTCGGCTACGACGACTCGCTCGACGCCTTCGGCGTGCACGGCCTCGGCGGCGCGTGGGGCGCGCTCGCATCCGGAATCTTCGCGGTGACGCTGGGCTCCGGCATCGAGAGCAATGGCCAACAGATCCTGGTGCAGCTGAAGGGCATCGGCTTCACGGCGGTCTTCGCGCCAGTCATGACGTTCGTCATCCTGTCGGTGCTTCGGCTCGTCTTCGGCTCGCTCCGGGCCGATGCCGAGGCGGAGTCCGAGGGTCTCGACCTGTCCGAGCACAGCGAGAGTGCGTACGTGTTCGGTTCGAGCGCCGGTGGCTACGAGAAGGGGGCGCTGCTGGGCCACGGAACACCGGGGCTGGCCGTCTCGAGCGCCGAGAGGGCGGTCTAGGGGCGGGGGCACTCCCGTCGTCGCTGTGCCGGCACGGGCCCGGCCAGCCCAGGACGTGATAGCGTACGCTGGCCCTGCCAAGGGTCTCTCCGAGGCAGGGCCAGCGGACGGAAAAGGAAGACGACATGAAGAAGATCGAAGCCATCATCAAGCCCTTCAAGCTCGACGAGGTGAAGGAAGCTCTCAACCAGATCGGCGTGCAGGGCATGACGGTCACCGAGGTGAAGGGCTTCGGGCGGCAGAAGGGCCACACCGAGCTGTATCGCGGCGCGGAGTACGTGGTCGACTTCCTGCCCAAGATCAAGCTCGAGGTCGCCGTCAGCGACGAGATGGCCGACAAGGTCGTGCAGGCCATCTGCCAGGCGGCCAATACGGGGCGCATCGGAGACGGGAAGATCTTCGTGCTCCCAATGGAAGAGGCGGTGCGCATCCGCACCGGCGAACGAGGCTCGGACGCCGTCTAGTCCGGGCGCACGAGATCACAACCCCAACTCCCAGAGGATCGAAGAGGACATGAACGCCAAGGAAGTTCTGGAGCTCGCGAAGAAGAACAAGTGTGTGATGGTGGACCTCAAGTTCACCGACTCGCCCGGAGTGTGGCAGCACATCTCGCACCCGATCTGGATGCTCGACGAGGCGGCCTTCGAGGACGGCTTCGGCTTCGACGGCTCGTCGATCCGTGGCTGGCAGGCGATCCACGACAGCGACATGCTGATGATCCCGGATCCGTCGACGGCGATGATCGATCCGTTCATGCAGCACCCGACGATCTCGCTCGTCTGCGACATCGTGGATCCGATCACGCGCGAGCACTACTCGCGGGATCCGCGCTGGATCTCCAAGAAGGCGGTGAACTACCTCCAGAGCTCCGGCATCGGCGATACGATCTACTTCGGGCCCGAGGCCGAGTTCTTCGTGTTCGATTCGGCCCGCTTCGAGACGGCCCAGAACCGCGGCTTCTACTACCTCGATTCCGTCGAAGGTCGCTGGAACAGCGGTCGCGAGTTCGACGGCGCCACGCCGAACCTCGGCTACAAGCCGCGTTACAAGGAAGGCTACTTCCCCGTGGCGCCGATGGACACGCTCCAGGACATCCGCACGGAGATGTGTCTCGAGATGGAGAAGGCCGGGATCAAGGTCGAGACGCAGCACCACGAGGTCGCGACAGGCGGCCAGTGCGAGATCGACATGGTCTTCAGCCCGCTCGTCGAGATGGGCGACAAGCTCATGCTCTACAAGTACATCGTGAAGAACGTGGCGCGCCGCTATGGCAAGACCGCGACCTTCATGCCGAAGCCGCTCTTCGGCGACAACGGCTCGGGCATGCACTCGCACCAGTCGATCTGGAAGAGCGGCAAGCCGCTGTTCGCGGGCTCGGGCTACGCGGGCATGTCCGACATGGCGCTGTACTACATCGGCGGGATCCTCAAGCACGCGAAGGCGCTGGCGGCCTTCACGAACCCCACCGTCAACTCGTACAAGCGGCTGGTGCCGGGCTACGAGGCGCCGGTGAACCTCGCCTACTCGAGCCGCAACCGCTCGGCGGCGATTCGCATTCCGATGTACTCGATGAGCCCGAAGGCGAAGCGGATCGAGGTCCGATTCCCGGACCCCGCCTGCAACCCGTATCTGGCGTTCGCCGCGATGGCGATGGCCGGGATCGACGGCGTCGAGAACAAGATCCATCCGGGCGAGCCGCTGGACAAGAACATCTATGCCCTGTCGGCGGAGGAGCGGAAGAACGTGCCCGAGATGCCGGGGAGCCTGGATGAGGCGCTCTGCAACCTCGAGGCAGACAAGGACTTCCTGCTCAAGGGAGACGTCTTCACCGAGGACGTCATCGAGTCGTGGGTCGGCTACAAGCGCGAGGCCGAGGTGGATGCCGTGCGCCTGCGGCCCCATCCGCACGAGTTCGAGCTCTACTTCGACTGCTGATCGCATTCGACCGTGCAGGCGACGGCCGGAACCTCGGCCGTCGCCTCAGCGCGGGAGCCCGAGCACCTCGCGCATCTCGTACAGGCCGGGAGTCCGGCCAACGAGCCAGCGTGCAGCACGCACGGCGCCGACCGCGAAGTGATCTCGTGTCGCCGCGCGGTGTGCGAGCTCGAGGCGCTCGCCACGCCCGAGGAACATCACCGTGTGCTCGCCCGGGTTGTCTCCGCCCCGCAGCGCCTGAATGCCGATGGAGCCCACCGGGCGTGGCCCGGTATCTCCCTCGCGTGCGAGGATGGCGCGCTCGGCGAGCGTCTCTCCCCGCGCGCCGGCAATGGCGCCGGCGAGGGCGAGCGCCGTTCCACTCGGCGCGTCTCGCTTGGCCGCGTGGTGCAGCTCGATGATCTCGGCGTCGTAGCCGGGGCCGAGCAGCCGCGCAGCCTCGGCCACGAGGTGAGTCAGCACGTTGACGGCCACGGAGAAGTTCGGCGCGTGCAGCATCGGAATCCGCGCCGCGAGGGCTGCGATCTCTTCCCGCTGCGCGGCCGTGAAGCCGGTCGTGCCCACGACGCAGGCCACGCCCGCAGAGGCCGCCTGCCGGAGCAGGCCGAGCGAGGCCTTCGGGACCGTGAAGTCGATCACAACCTCGCCTTCGCGGAGCGCAGCCGCGGCGTCCGCGCTGACCACGATGCCGCCCTCGAGCTTCTCGCCGAGCCGCGAATGGCCGCTCGCTTCGAGCGCAGCCCCGAGGCGCAGGCCAGGCTCGGCCGCGAGCGCCGCCCGAACGTTCTCGCCCATGCGCCCGAGGGCGCCCGCCACCACGACGCGTGCCGGATGCGTGCTCACAGCAGACCGAGGTCCTTCATTACGACTTGCAGCCGCTCCCGGTTGGGCAGCGTGAGGGGCGTCAGCGGCAGGCGTATCTCGTCCCGGCACAGGCCGCGCATGGCGACTGCGGCCTTCACCGGGATCGGGTTGGTCTCGCAGAAGAGCGCGTCGACGAGCGGTAGCAGGCGATAGTGGACGTCTCGCGCCCGCGCCACGTCGCCGGCCCGGAACGCGCGCACCAGGCTCACGATCTCCGACGGGGCCACGTTCGAGGTGGTAGAGATGACGCCGCGCCCACCGATCGCGAGCAGTGGCAGCGTGGCCCAATCGTCGCCCGACAGCACGGCGAACGACTCCGGAACGCTCGCGATCAGGTGCGCCATCTGGTTGAGATCGCCGCTCGATTCCTTCACGCCGACGATCTGCTCGATCTCGGCGAGGCGCGCCAGCGTGGAGGGCAGCAGATTCGATGCCGTCCGACCCGGGATGTTGTAGACGACCAGCGGGAAGGAGGTCTCGCGCGCGATGGCGGCGTAGTGGGCGACGACGCCGTCCTGCGTCGGCTTGTTGTAGTAGGGAGAGATCAGCAGCGCGCCGTCGGCGCCGGCCTCCTTGGCGTGGCGCGTGAGGGCGATGGCCTCGGTGGTCGAGTTCGACCCCGTGCCGGCGAGCACGTGAACGCGGCCACGCGCCGCAGTGACCACGACCTCGATCACGCGGCGGTGCTCGGCGTGCGAGAGGGTCGCGGCCTCTCCCGTGGAGCCGCAGGGAACCAGCCCGTCGACGCCGGCCGCGATCTGCAGCTCGACCAGCTCGTGCAGCGCTCGCTCGTCCACGGCGCCGTCGCGTAGCGGCGTGATCAGCGCGGTGAAGACCCCTTCGAACACGCTCAGCCTCCTTCCAGAGTGATCTGTCCGGTGAAGACCTCCGCCGCGGGTCCCGTCATGGAGACGCGGGCGTCCGCCGCCGGCCAGTCGAGCGCGAGCTCGCCGCCGCGCAGCTCGATCGTGAGCCGGCGGTCGAGGGCGCCGCGCAGGATGCCGGCAACGGCCACGGCGCAGGCGCCGCTGCCGCAGGCCAGCGTCTCGCCGGTGCCCCGCTCCCAGGTGCGCTGGCGAACACGCTCGCGCGAGACGATCTGGGCGAACTCGACGTTCACGCGGTTCGGAAACGCCGCGTGACGCTCGATGCGCGGGCCGAGCTCCTCCACCGGCGCCGCATCGACGTCGGGAACGAAGATCACGCAGTGGGGGTTGCCCATCGACACGCAGCTCACGACGACGCTCTCTCCCTCGACGTCGAGGAGCGCATCGATCACGGGCCCCTCGCCGCTTCCCAGGCGCACCGGGATCTTGGCAGGCGCCAGCACGGGATGGCCCATGTCCACGCTGACGAGATCGGAGCCGGCCCAGCGCGGACGAACGATTCCGCCGAGCGTCTCGACGCCGATCTCATCCTTCGCCGTGAGGCCGCGGTCGCGCAGGAACTTGAAGAAGGCGCGGATACCGTTGGCGCACATCTCCACCTGGCTGCCGTCGGCGTTGAAGATCTCCATGCGGAAGTCGGCGCTCGTCGAAGGCCTCACCACCAGGATCTGATCGCAGCCGATGCCGAGATGCCGGTCGGCGATTCGCCGCGCGATGCGATCGATGGGCGGAAGCGGCGACGAGACGCCATCGAGCACGACGAAGTCGTTCCCTGCGCCGTGCATCTTCGTGAAGGAGAGGGTGAGGCTCATCCCGTGATCTCCGCAGGGACGGACTCGCCGCGAACGAGATCGTCGAGGGTCTCTCGCGCGCGGACGACCGCGAAGCGGTCTCCCGCGACGAGCACCTCGGCGGCTCGGGGTCGTGCGTTGTAGTTCGAGCTCATGGCGAAGCCGTAGGCGCCGGCCGAGCAGATCGCGAGCAGCCCTCCGCGCTCGACCGGCGGGAGCGCGCGGTTCTTCGCCAGGAAGTCTCCCGACTCACAGACGGGGCCCACCACGTCGACGCTGCGTTCCGGCCCGTCGGCGGCGCGCACGGGCTCGATCCGCATCTGCGACTGATACAGCGCCGGGCGAATCAGATCGTTCATGGCGGCATCGACCACCACGAAACGCTTGCCGTCGTTGTCCTTCTCGTAGAGCACGCGCGTCAGCAGGACGCCTGCATTGGCGGTGATCCAGCGTCCGGGCTCGAGGACGATCTCGCAGCCGAGATCGCCGACGGCATGCAGCACCGCCGCCGCGTAGGCCTGCGGGGTCGGGGGCGTCTCCTCGCCGTAGGTGACCCCGAGCCCTCCGCCCACGTCGACCACTTCGATCGCATGCCCCGCCGAGCGCAGCTCCTGCACGAGAACGCGCACGCGCGCGAGTGCGTCGGCGAAGGGCCCGATCTCGGTGATCTGGGAGCCGATGTGACAGTCGACGCCGGCAACGCGCAGATTCGGCAGCGCCTTCGCCTCCGCGTAGGCGTCGAGGGCCTCGTCGATCGGGATGCCGAACTTGCTGCTGCGCAGGCCCGTGGCGATGTAGGGGTGGGTCTTCGGATCCACGTCGGGATTCACGCGGAAGGCCACCGGCGCCCGCAGGCCGAGCTCTCCGGCGCGGGCGTCGATGCGACGCAGCTCGGCCCGTGATTCGACGTTGAAGAGACGGATCCCTGCGCGGAGCGCGCTGTCGATCTCGTCGTCGCGCTTGCCCACGCCCGAGTAGACGATGCGCTGCGGATCGGCCCCTGCACGCAGCGCGCGGAAGAGCTCGCCGCCGCTGGTGACGTCTGCTCCCGCGCCCTCGGCCACGAGCGTTCGCACCACGGCGAGGTTCATGTTCGCCTTGAGCGCGTAGCAGATCGTGACGCGGGCCCCGGCGAAGGCCTGCGCCAGCGCCCGGTAGCGGCTCCGGAGCTCGCCCGCGCTGTAGACGTAGACGGGCGTGCCCACGACCTCCGCAATGCGCTCCAGCGCCACGCCCTCGGCATGGAGGGCGCCGTCGCGCCGCGGGAAGGCGGCGAAGGGCGGAGCGGTCACGGCGCGGGATCCTCCTCGGGCTCCTCCGGAGGTGCACTGGGCACCGGCAGGGGCACGCTGGACGGGTTCAGGATACCCGTTCCTTCGGGCGGTAGCGGCGGCGGCGGAATCGGCGAGCCGGGCAGCGTGGCCGCCGGGGTCGGCCCCCCCGCGCGGTGCGGCGGGCCGTACTTGCCGCAGGCCGCCACGATCACGGCCGCGAGCACGAGCGCTGCACGATGAAGGAGAGATCGGCTCAAGCGGCCTCCGGCCCGGCGCCGAGCGCCGCGGCTTCCTGCGCGCATCGCATGCGGGCCGCTTCGAGGGCGGCGGCGACGGTCGCCCGGGCCGTCCCTCCCTCGAGGCTTCGCCCTTCGAGTGCCTGCTCGAGATCCGTGAGCGCCGCGGCACCCGCTGCAAACGCAGGATGAAAGGCGTGCAGGTCTTCGCGCGAGAGAGAACGCAGATCAGCGTCCTTCGCAACGCAATGGGCCACGACGCGGCCCACCGCCTCGTGGGCCTCGCGGAAGGGCACGCCCACGCGCACGAGCGCCTCGGCGAGATCGGTCGCGAGCAGCATCGGATCCTCGGCTGCCGCGCGCATGCGCGCCGTGTTCACGCGCAGTGTCGCGAGCGCGCCGGCCGTCACCGCGAGACAGTCCCGGAGCGTCGACGCGGTATCGAAGATCGGCTCCTTGTCTTCCTGCATGTCCCGGTTGTAGCTGAGCGGAAGGCCCTTCATCACCGTCAGCAGCGCGACCAGGTTGCCGATCACGCGCCCGCTCTTGCCGCGAACGAGCTCGGCCGTGTCGGGGTTCTTCTTCTGCGGCATGAGGCTCGAGCCCGTGGAGAAGGCGTCGGCGAGCTCGACGAAGCCGAACTCGCTGCTCGACCAGAGCACGAGCTCCTCGGCGAGGCGTGACAGATGCACCATGCACAGCGCGGACGCGGCGAGAAACTCGAGGGCGAGGTCTCGCGACGCCACGCTGTCGATGCTGTTGCGCGTCGGCCCCTCGAAGCCGAGCGCACGCGCCGTCTGCCCCCGATCGAGGGGCAGCGTCGAGCCCGCGAGTGCACCGGCGCCGAGCGGCGAGCGGGTCAGTCGCCGGCGCAGGTCGGCGAAGCGGCCGCCGTCGCGCTCCAGCATCTCGACGAAGGCCAGCCAGTGGTGCGCGAGGCGCACGGGCTGCGCGCGCTGCAGGTGGGTATAGCCGGGCAGCACCGTGTCGAGATGCTCGGCCGCGCGCTCGAGGAGCACCTGCCGGAGCTCCAGCGCTGCGCGCTGTGCGGCCCGTGCCGCGTCCCGTAGATATAGGGAGAGGTCGGTTGCCACCTGGTCGTTGCGGCTGCGTCCCGTGTGCAGACGGCCGGCCACCGGACCGACCAGCGCCCCGAGACGAGCCTCCACGTTCATGTGGATGTCCTCGAGCGCCGGATCGAAGACGAAGCTCCCGGCCTCGATCTCGCGCAGGATCTCCTCCAGGCCCGAGACCAGGGTGGCGACGTCGCCCTCGGGGATGATGCCCTGCGCGCCCAGCATCCGGGCGTGGGCGATCGAGCCCCGCACGTCGAAGCCCGCGAGCGCGCGGTCGAAGTGGATGGAAGCGGAGAATCGCTCGAGCAGGGGATCGGTCGCCTGCTGGAAGCGACCGCCCCACGGCTTGCTCCTGGCCATGGGGGCAAATCTCGGAAAGTGCAAGGGATTTGGCAAGGGAGGCGGCCCCTCGCCGCGCGTAGCCGCGGCCGGAGGGCTCTGCGAAACTAACGCTGGGGGTGGTTGTGGCACGCGACGCCAGCAGGAAGGCGCCCGCGCGGCGCGGCCGCGCCGCGGCCCGTAGTCGGACGAGACGCCCCCGGGGCGTCGGCGCCATGCGCCTGCTGCGCTGGCTTCTCTTTGGCGCCTGCTTCGCAGGCGGCGTCCTCATTGGTGCCTACGTCGTGCGCCTCGACCGCGTGGTGCGGATTCGCTTCGACGGCCAGCGCTTCCGCGTGCCGTCCCGCGTGCTCTCCGCGCCGACGCTGCTCTACCCCGGCCTCGACTGGTCTCAGAGCGACCTTCGCGCAACGCTGGGCCGGCTCGGCTACAAGGAGTCGCCCAGCGTCACGGAACTCCAGCCCGGGCATTATACGTGGGGATCAGAGCGTGCCGTGCTGGCGCTGCGGGCCTTCGAGCATCCCTCCCGGGCGGAGGACGCACATCTCGTCGAGCTCGAGCTCGAGGGTCGCGAGATCGCGGCACTTCGCGAGCTTCCCTCGGGCCGGGAGCGCAGTGTGGTGCTGCTCGAGCCCGAGACGGTGGGTGCCTACTACGGGCCCGACCGCGAGCAGCGCGAGCTGGTGCGGCTCGGTGAGGTTCCCCGCTCGCTGATCGATGCCATCATCTCCGTCGAAGACCAGCGCTTCGACAGCCACCACGGGATCGATCCGCTCCGCATCCTCGGAGCCTTCGTGGCGAACCTGCGCTCGGGAAGCATCACGCAGGGTGGCAGCACGCTCACCCAGCAGCTCGTGAAGAACTTCTTCCTCAGCCCCGAGCGCAAGCTCTCCCGCAAGCTGCAGGAAGCCGTGATGGCCCTGATCGTCGAGCTCCGGTACGCGAAGGACGAGATCCTCGAGTGCTATCTGAACGAGATCTACATGGGGCAGCGCGGAGCCACCGAGGTGCACGGCGTCGGCGAGGCGTCGCGCCTCTACTTCGGCAAGCCCGTGCGCGAGCTGACGCTGGCCGAATCGGCCACGCTGGCCGCGGTGATCCCAGGCCCCAACCGGCTCTCGCCGTTCGATCAGACCGAACGCGCGCGTTCGCGCCGGAATCTCGTGCTCGATCTCATGCTGGAGCAGGGGAGGATCGCCGCCGCTGCGCATGACGCTGCGGTTGCCGAGCCGCTCCAGCCGGCACCGCTGGTGGTGGAGCCGGCCGAGGCGCGCTTCTTCCTCGATGCCCTGAGGCGCCAGCTTCCCGAAGCCTACGACTTCGAGGCCCTCAGCTCCGAGGGCCTCGAGATCTACTCGACGCTCGATCCTCGCCTCCAGCGCCTCGCAGCGCGGGCCGTGCGCGACGGCCTCGCAGCCCTCGAAAAGCGCTTTCCCAGGCTGGCATCGAAGGATCCTGCGAAGGCGCTCCAGGCCTGTCTCGTGGCAATCCAGCCCCAGACCGGACAGATCCTCGCCCTCGTCGGCTCGCGGAGCTACGGCGAATCGCAGTTCGATCGCTGTACCCAGGCGCATCGCCAGGCCGGCAGCACCTTCAAACCCTTCGTCTACGTCGCAGCGCTCGAGCCGCAGGGCGGAGCGCCCTCCATCACGCTCGCGAGCGAGATCGACGACGAGCCGCTCACGATCGCGAGCCCGGGAGCGCCGGTCTGGCGCCCGGCGAACTACGACCACGAGTTCCATGGCCGCGTTCCCGTGCGTGAGGCGCTGGCACGCTCGATGAATGTGGCCACGGCGCGGCTTGCTCAGCACGTCGGCATCGAGCGCGTGGCCGGAGTCGCGCGCCGGCTCGGCATCGAGAGCCCCCTGCCGCTGGTGCCGAGCCTCGCGCTCGGCGTTGCGGACGTTACGCCCCTCGAGCTCGCACGTGCGTACGCGACGCTCGCCAATGCCGGGGTACGCCCCGAGCTCCGCACCTGGGAGGACATCGTCGACCCGGCGGGGCATGCGATCCCCGGCCGCTCACCGAGCTTCGAACGAGTGCTCGATGCTGGCACGGCCTACCTGGCGACCTCGCTCCTCGAAGAGGTGGTCGAGCACGGCACCGCGGCCAGCGTTCGCAACGCCGGGCTCACAGGGCCGATTGCCGGAAAGACGGGCACGACCGACGACGAGAAGGACGCCTGGTTCGCCGGCTTCACGCCCGAGATGGTGGTCGTCGTCTGGATCGGCTTCGATGAGCCGAGAAAGATCGGGCTCACAGGTGCGAGCGGGGCACTTCCGATCTGGATCCGGTTTCTGAAGGATGTGACGGGCGGCGAGGTGCACGGGCAGTTCGCGATGCCCTCGGAGGTGGTTCAGGTGGACATCGATCCGGCATCGGGCGCGCTCGCGCTCGAGGGCTGCCCGTCGCGCCGCAGCGAGATCTTCATTCTCGGGACGGAGCCGACGCGGGTTTGTCCCGAGGGGATGGTGGTCGAGCGCGAGCCGCAGGTGGGGCCCGCCGAGACGCCTGGCCGAACGCCGCCGCCGCGCGAGCAGCGCCGCGAAGGCGGCGTCCTCGGCTGGCTCCGGGATCTGTTCTGATGGCCTCCTCCAGACCCCTCTGTTAAGGTGCGAGCCGCATGACGCCGAGATTCAGGATCTTTCTGCTGGCGAGCCTTCTTTCCGTTCTCCTGGACCAGGGCTCGAAGCTCTGGATCGACTCCCATGTCGGCTATGGCGACCGGCTCACCGTCATCGACGGTTTCTTCTACATCACGCACGTCCGCAACCCGGGCGCGGCCTTCAGCACCTTTCTCAGCCTCGATCCGACCGTGCGCCTCACCTTCTTCATCGGCGTGTCCATCGCCGCCATCGCGATCATCTTCTCCTTCTATCGCAAGCTCGCCCCCGGGGATCGCCTCTCGTCGCTCGCGCTCGGGCTGATCCTGGGCGGCGCGCTCGGCAATCTCATCGACCGGCTCACGCGCGGAGAGGTCGTGGATTTTCTCCACTTCCGGCTCTGGACCGGCTACAGCTGGCCCGACTTCAACTTCGCGGACAGCTTCATCGTGACCGGCGTCGCGCTGCTGGTGCTGGAGCTGCTCGCGAGCGAGGGGGAGAGCCGCGCTGCGGGTAGCCTGCCACCGCCCACCGGCGGAGCGCCGCCACCGACTGCCTCCGACCGGGATTCGCCTTCATCGGATGGTAGTTCCTCGCCGCCCGTCTGACACGAATCCGTGTCAATCACCGATCTCCGACGGAGCTCGGTGTTTTTTTTGCATCAGATCGTTGACAGTTCGGCGCAGCGTGCGATAGAAGAGCACCATCACGCCGCACCGATCGAACACCCATCCTCCTTCCCTGGCTCCCGTCGTCCGTTGCCGCACTTCGCAGATGCTGGATTCCAAGCGGTTCGATCGTGCCCAGTCGCCAGCCACCACCCCCAAGGGGCGACGATGAAAAGAAGCAAGGGCGAGTACGCGATCCAGACGGTGAGCAACGCGCTGGCGCTGCTCGAAGCCTTCGCCAGTGAGGAGGAGCTCGGCGTCACCGAGCTCGCCTTGCGTCTCGATCTCCACAAGAACAACGTCTTTCGGTTGCTGGCCACGCTCGAGCAGTCGGGATACGTAGAGCAGTGCTCCCGGTCCGAGCGCTATCGCCTTGGCGCACGCTGTCTCGAGATCGGGCAGTCCTTCGCGCGCAACCGCAGCCTGCTGCGGCAGGCCCGCCCCGTGCTCGAGGAGCTCGCGCGGGAGAGCGGGGAGTCGGCGCACCTGGGCGTGCTGCGCGACTTCGAGGTGGTCCACCTCGATGGAGAGCCCTCCGAACGGCTCGTACACACGAGGCTGCGGGTCGGGCGCCGGCTTCCGTCGCACTGCACGGCCCTCGGCAAGGTCCTGATCGGCTGCGCCCCGAAGGGGTTGCAGGAGAGCTTCGATCGGCAGGTGGCCGCTTCAGGCAACCTCGAGGCCCGGACGCTCACCACGATCACCGATCCGTCGAAGCTCCTCGAGCACCTGCGCACCGTGGGCAGCCAGGGCTATGCCACCGACCTCGAGGAGTGTGAGGAGGGAGTCGCCTGTGCAGCGGCTCCCGTCTTCGATGGCTCTGGCCGTATCGCGGCCGCTCTCTCCGTGTCGGGCCCTTCCTTCCGGCTCGAGCCTGAACGCCTGCTTCGCAGGACGGTGCCGCTGGTGGTGGCGCTGGCCGACCGCCTCTCGAGCGGTCTCGGGTACCACCCGCTCTGACCCGCCCTCGCGGGCTCCTGCTGCGCGCGCCGGCTTGCCCGAGGTGCGGCCGTCTCCTAGCCTCCGCGAGCCCAAGTCCCCGTCCCTCCATCAAAAAGTGACTCGGAGTCGCGCATGGATTTCTCCCTCGACGACGATCAGAAGGCCCTCCAGGAGACGGCCCGCCGATTTGCGCAGACCGAGATCGCGCCCGTGGCGGCAGAGTACGACCAGAGCGGAGAATTCCCGCGGCAGATCATCCAGCGCGCCTGGGAACTCGGCCTCTCCAGCACCTGCATCGGCCAGGAGTACGGCGGCGTTGGTCTCTCGTCGGTGGACAGCTGCCTGGCCACGGAGGAGCTCGCCTGGGGCTGCTCGGGCTTCACGACCTCGATCATGGCCAACGATCTCGGCCTGATGCCGATCGTGCTCGCCGGGAGCGAAGCCCAGAAGAAGGAATGGCTCGGCTGGGCGGCCGCGAGCTTTCGGATGATCGCGTTCTGCCTCTCCGAGCCGAATGCGGGCTCGGACGTCGCGGGCCTCCAGCTCCTCGCCGAGAAGAGCGGTGACGACTACGTGCTCAACGGCACCAAGTGTTGGATCACGAACGGCGGCGTCGCCGATCTCTATACCGTCTTCACCACCCAGGACCGCAGCTCCCGGCACCAGGGCATCACGGCCTTCATCGTGCCGAGCGACCTGCCGGGCATCACGAAGGGCAAGAAAGAGGACAAGATGGGTCAGCGGGCCAGCGATACCCGCGTGATCCACTTCGACAACGTGCGGGTTCCGGCCTCGCTCCGCCTCGGGCAGGAGGGTGAGGGCTTCAAGATCGCCATGCGAACCCTCGACCGCACGCGTCCTCCGATCGGTGCCCTGGCCACGGGGATCGCCCGCCGGGCCCTCGACGAGAGCCTCGCCTATGCCAAGGAGCGCAAGGCTTTCGGCTTCCCGATCGCGGGCTTCCAGGCGGTGCAGTTCATGCTGGCCGACATGGCCAAGGACATCGAGGCGGCGCGCCTGCTCACGCTCCAGAGCGCCTGGATGGTCGACCATGGCATCCGCGCCTCGAAGAACTCCTCCTTCGCCAAGTGCTTCGCGACGGATATGGCCATGCGCGCCACCACCGATGCCGTCCAGATCTTTGGCGGCAACGGGTACACGAAGGAGTATCCGGTCGAGAAGCTCATGCGGGACGCGAAGCTGATGCAGATCTACGAGGGCACCAACCAGATCCAGCGGCTGGTGATCGCCCGGGAGCTGATGAAGGGATAGGATCGCTACCCCGCGACGCCTCCGGCGTCGCCAGCGCTGCCCGAGGCCAATCACTCCTCGGGGGCCGAGGACGAAGTCGCCGTCATGATCACCAAGGAGCAGGCCCTCGCATATCACTCCGAAGGACGCCGGGGAAAGATCAAGGTCGTACCGACCAAGCCCACGGCGACGCAGGTGGATCTGGCGCTCGCCTACACCCCTGGGGTGGCTGAGCCCTGCCGCAAGATCGCGGCCGATCCCGAAGACGTCTTCAAGTACACGGCGCGGGGAAACCTGGTCGCAGTCGTCACGAATGGCACGGCCGTGCTCGGCCTCGGCAACATCGGCCCGCTGGCCGGCAAGCCCGTGATGGAGGGCAAGGGAGTCCTCTTCAAGCGCTTTGCCGACATCGACGTCTTCGACATCGAGCTGGCGACCGAGGATGCCGGGGAGGTGATCCGGACCTGCCAGCTGATGGAGCCCACCTTCGGCGGGATCAACCTCGAGGACATCCGCGCTCCCGAATGCTTCGAGATCGAGGAGCGGCTGATCGAGACGATGGACATCCCGGTCTTTCACGACGACCAGCACGGCACGGCCATCATCTCGGCCGCGGCCTTCCTCAACGCCCTCGAGATCACCAAGAAGAAGATCGGCGACGTGAAGGTCGTCTTCTCCGGCGCGGGGGCCGCAGGCATCGCCTGTGCGAAGCTCTATCTCGATCTCGGCGTGAAGCCCGAGAACATGGTGCTGGTCGATTCGAAAGGCGTGATCCACGACGGTCGCACCGACGGCATGAACAAGTACAAGGCCCAGTTCGCGCGCAAGACCTCGGCCCGCACCCTGGCCGACGCACTGAAGGGAGCAGACGCCTTCGTCGGGGTGTCCCAGGCAGGCGTCGTGACGCGGGAGATGGTCTCGTCCATGGCCCCGAATGCGATCATCTTCGCGATGGCGAATCCCGATCCGGAGATCACGCCGAAGGAGGTGGCGAGCGTCCGCTCCGACGTGATCATGGCCACGGGGCGCTCCGACTTCCCCAACCAGGTGAACAACTGTCTCGGCTTTCCGTTCCTCTTCCGCGGCGCCCTCGACGTGCGTGCGCGCAAGATCAACGAGCCGATGAAGCTTGCCGCGGTCCACGCCCTGGCCGATCTCGCCAGGCTCGGGGAGAAGGACATTCCCGACGCCGTGAAGAAGGCCTACCCGGGCGAGCGCTTCCATTTCGGGCCGAGCTACATCATTCCCAAGCCCTTCGATCCGCGGGTGCTGCTGCACGTGAGCCCGGCCGTGGCGAAGGCAGCCATGGATTCCGGCGTGGCGCGCATGAAGGTCGACCTCGGCGAGTATCGCAAGCGGCTCGAGCAGACGAGCCGCGAGCTGGCGCAGTCCTGACGGCGAGCGGAGCGCGGCCACGTCGCGGCCCGTCCTCTTCGATACGGACATCGGCAGCGACGTAGACGACGCCGTCGCGCTGGCGCTGCTCCTCGCCTCGCCGGAGGTGGTCGCGCTGCGCGCGGTGACGACGGTCGCAGGCGACACCGCCGGACGCGCGCTGGTTGCGGCGCGACTGCTGGCGCTCGCCGGGCGCATGGACGTGCCGATCGCGATCGGAGAGCGCGAGGCGCTGCTGCGCCGGAGTCGCTTCCCGATCTGGGGCCACGAAGGCAAGGGGCTCGAGAACCTTCCGGCCGCGCCCATCTCCGGTGAGCCTGCGCCGGAGTGCATCGTTCGCATGGCGCGGGAGGTGCCGGACCTCGAGATCCTTGCGGTCGGCCCCATGACGAACGTGGCGCGTGCGCTGGCGCTCGACCCCGAGCTTCCCGCTCGCGTCGGCGGCCTCACGGTCATGGGGGGACACATCCGGCGCGCCGCCATCGGGAGCAAGGTCTTCGCGCCCGGCATCGACTACAACCTCTGCTCCGATCCCGAGGCCTCGGTGGCCGTGCTCGGCGCCGGCTTCCGCACGACGCTGATCCCGGCCGACGTCACCCTCGAGACGTGGCTGCGCCCGCAGGATGTCGATGCGCTCGCCAGCGCGGGTGCCGTGGGATCGGCCCTTGCCGCGCAGATCCGGGTCTGGGACCCGATCCAGCGCAAGCTCTTCACGGGTCTCGGCGGCGAAGTGCCCGCCGACAACGTCGCCTTCCTCCACGATCCGCTGACCGCGCTGGCGTTGATCGATCCGGCGCCATTGCATTTCGAGACGCTGCAGATCTTGACGACCATCGAGCGCGGTGTGCTGCGTACGCTCGAGGTGGATCGCGCCGCGGGCCTCGGCACACCGATGCGGGTTGCGACCCGCGTCGATGCGCAAGCTGCGGAGCGCGCGATCGTGACGCGCCTCACGCAGGGCACGTCGGCCCTCAGCTC
>CAYOIG010000528.1:0-1835 GCA_964403915.1 uncultured Myxococcaceae bacterium | reverse complement strand
ATCGCGAAGTAGAGCTGGCGCAGCATGAACGAGCCCGCACGGTAGGTCCGCGCCTTCTCGATCTTGTCGAAGAGCGTGCGCGGGAGTGCCTCGCCCGTCTCGACGTGGCGCGACAGACCGATCAGGGTCGCCGCGTGGTAGCACCAGTTCTCCATGAACTGGCTCGGCAGCTCGACGGCGTCCCACTCGATGTTGCGGATGCCGGAGGCGAGGCCGTGGTCGACCCGGGTCAGCATGTGCTGCAGGCCGTGGCCGAACTCGTGGAAGAGCGTCTCGACCTCGTCGAAGGTCATCAGCGACGGCTTGTCGCCGACCGGGGGCGTCTGGTTGCAGACGAGGTATGCGACCGGCAGGCGGGCGCGGTCGTCGGCGCCACGGAACAGCCGGCTGCGGCCGACGCACTCGTCCATCCAGGCGCCGCCGCGCTTCTCGGCCGGCCGCGAGTACGGATCGAGATAGAACGCCGCGATCGGCTCGCCCGACTCGTCGTCGACGCGGAAGAAGCGCACGTCGGGATGCCAGACGGGCACCTCGCCGTCGGCCGCGCGGATGCGCACGCCGAACAGGCGGGACGCCAGGCCGAAGAGCCCTTCGAGCACGCGCGGCAGCGGGAAGTACGGGCGCAGGTCCTCCTCGCTGTAGGCGTAGCGCTCCTCGCGCATGCGCTCGGCGAAGTAAGCGACGTCCCACTGCAGCAGCGGCTCGCTCTGGCCGCGGGCGCGGGCGAACGCGCGCAGCTCCTCGAGCTCGCGTTGCGCTGCGGTGTAGGAGGCGCGGCGGAGCTCCTCTTGCAGCCGCTCCACGGCGGCGACGTCGGGCGCCATCTTCGTCGCGAGCGAGAGCTCGGCGAAGCTCGCGAAGCCGAGCAGGCGCGCCTCCTCCCGGCGCAGCGAGAGGATGCGCCGGATCAGCGGCGTGTTGTCGGTCTCGCCGCTGCTCGCGCGCGTCACGTGCGCGCGGTAGACCGGCTCGCGCAGATCGCGGCGCGACAGGTGCTGCAGAGCGGGCACGAGCGACGGCTGGTCGAGCGTGAGGCGCCACGGTCCGTGCTCGGGCGTGGCATCGGCCTCACCGGCCTCGCGCGCCGACTGCGCGGCGAGCTCGAGCGCGCTCTCCGGAAGCCCCGCGACCTCATCGCGCGAGCGCAGCACGAGCGCGAAGGCCTTGGTGGCGTCGAGCACGTGGTTCGAGAACGTGGTCTGCAGCTCCGCGAGCTCGGTCAGGATCGCGTTGAAGCGCTCCTTCGCCGCGCCCTCGAGGCCGACTCCCGAGAGCACCGCGTCGCGCACGAGCACGTCGACGATGCGGCGCTGCGCAGGATCGAGCCCCGACTCCGCGCCGCGCTTCTGCAGCGCGACGAGCGCGTCGTAGAGCGGGCGGCTCTGCGCGATGCGGATGCCGAAGCGCACGACGTCGGGCTGCACCGCCTCGTGCGCCGCGCGCAGCGCCGGGTCGTTCTTCACGCCGAGCAGGTGTCCGACGATGCCCCAGCGCGTGCCGAAGCGGTCGGAGATGCGCTCGAGCGGCTCGACGACGCCCGCCCAGCTCGGCTCGACGATCCGCTCGAGCGCGTCGAGCTCGCGCTCGAGCTCCGCGAGCAGCGCGCGCATGCCGGGCTCGACGTGCTCGGGTTGGATTTCGCCAAAACGCGGCAGCCCGCGCTCGTCCAGGAGCGGATTCGCGATGCCGTTCGGGGCGCTCATCAGAATCGGAGGATGTACGAGACTTCCGCGCCTGGGTCGAGCGGCCGCGCGATCACCTCGATCCAAGCGTGGTCGGCGGCCAGTCGCAGCTGCGGGCGGCGCGCGAAGACGGGGCCCGAGACGAGTCGCGGC
>CAYOIG010000527.1:0-1984 GCA_964403915.1 uncultured Myxococcaceae bacterium | reverse complement strand
CGAGGGCGACGTCTCGAAAAAGAGCGCGGAGGGCACGCCGGCTGCGTGGGACTGGGAGCGGGAGCTCGCGGACCGGAACAAGCGAAGCCTCGCGGTGGACGACCGCCAGCCCGAAGGGCGCACGATCTTCGAGGCCCTCGTGCGGCGTGCGGACGTCGTCGTCGTGGACCGTCCGCTGCGCGAGGTCGCGGAGCGGCGATGGAGCTACGAAGCGCTCTCGTCGCTTCGGCCGGATCTCATCTACGCGCGGGGCACGGGCTTCGGCCCGAAAGGCCCCGACTGCGACCTGCCGGCGATCGATGAGCTCGCGGCCGCCCGCACGGGCATGATGCCGATCCTCCCGCAGCCGGAGCAGCCGCCCGTCTACCCGGGGCACGGCCTCATGTACACCGCGGTGATGCTCGCCTTCGGCGTGCTGGCGGCGCTCCATCACCGCGCTGCGTCGGGGGAGGGACAGGTGGTCGACGTGTCGCTGCTCGCGGGCAACATGTACGGCGCGAGCCTCGACCTCCAGGCGTTTCTCGCGATGGGCGGCGAGCGCCTTCTCGCGCCGGTCTCACGGCTCGACATGGGCAACCCGATGAGCGGCACGCTCTATCCGGCCGCAGATGGCAAGTGGGTGACGCTCACCATGCCCGACACGGACCGCTGGTGGCCGGGCTTCGCGCCGCTGGTCGGGATCGACCCGGCGGATCCCCGCTTCGACAGCCACGAAAAGCGCTGCGAGGGCAATCGGCTGCTGCTGATGCAGGTGCTCGAGAACGCCTTCCGCCAGCATCCGGCGGCCCACTGGCGCGAAGCCTTCGATCGCAGCCAGCTCTCGGCCGATGTGATCGAGCGATACGACTATCCCGAGCAGGATGCGTCGGCCTATCGCAATCGCTACCTCCTCGACCTCGCGCATCCGAGCTTCGGCCGCGTGAAGACGCTCGGCTTCCCCGTGTTCCTCTCGGATGGAACGCCGCAGCTCGATCGGCTCGCGCCCTGTGCCGGGCAGCATACGGGCGAGATCCTGCACGACTGGCTGGGCATCGACGAGGACCGCATCACCGAGCTGCGCACGCAGGGCGTGGTGGGGTAGGGGGCCGGCATGGCCGCGGCACTCGAGGGTATTCGCGTCATCGATCTCACGGTCTGGTTCCAGGGCCCCGTGGCGGCGCAGCATCTCGCAGACTTCGGCGCCGAGGTGATCCACGTCGAGCGGCCGAAGGGAGGCGATCAGGGCCGTGGCGTGCGCAGCATCAAGGCGCTGCCGGTGGGAGACTGGAACCAGTACTTCCTCGTCATCAACCGCAACAAGAAGAGCCTCGCCGTCGACCTCAAGCAGGAGAAGGGACGCGAGATCCTGTACCGGCTGGCGGCCCAATCGGACGTCTTCCTCTCCAACCTCGGTGCCGACAATCTCGCCGCCTGGGGGCTCACCTACGAGGCGTTGCGAGAGGTCAATCCCCGGCTCGTCTACGCCATCACGAGCGGCTACGGACGCTGGGCGACCGCGACCAAGCCCTCGTTCGACATGACGGTCCAGGCGCTCACGGGCCTCATGAGCCGGCTCGGCGAGCCCGGCCAGCCGCCGATCTATCTCGGCATGGGCTCCGGCGATGCCTACGGAGGCCTGCTGGCTGCGCTCGGAATCCTGGTGGCGCTCCAGCAGCGGCGGCAGACCGGCAAGGGCCAGATCGTCGATGCCTCCCTCTACGGCGCTCAGCTCTTGATGGCGGCACCGACGCTCCAGGCCTACCTCGCGACGGGAGACGCGCGCCATGCGCGGCAGCGGTCGCGGCGCGCGCCCGACAACCCGCTCTGGAATACCTATCCCGCTGGCGACCGCTGGCTCTTCCTCTGCGTCCCGAACGACGATGCGCACTTCGCGCGGCTGCGGCGCGCGCTCGGTGATCCGCCGCTCTCGCGCGACGTGCGATTCGCCTCCGCGCAGTCGCGCCGCGAGCACGCGGGGGCCCTGGTGGATGCGCTCGACGCGCTC
>CAYOIG010000526.1:0-1934 GCA_964403915.1 uncultured Myxococcaceae bacterium | reverse complement strand
TCCGGAGCGACCTCCACACGCTATTCGACCGCGGCTACATGACCGTCACGCCCGACCACCGGCTCGAGGTGAGCCGAGCAATTCGTGAGGAGTTCCAGAACGGGCGCGACTACTACGCGCTCCGCGGCAGGGAGATCCAGCTGCCGGGGCGCACCGAACATCGTCCGTCGAGGGAGCATCTGGTCTGGCACAACGAGGCCGTGTTTCGAGGATAGAGGCCCGAGCCGCCGGGAGAGGCGCCGTGTCAGCATCTAGCCCACGACACCCTCTGGCGTCACCCGCCTGCGCTCCAACACGCCACGCGCCGCCACCAGCGCCAGCATGCACGCGAAGAGCGCCGCAGCGTCCACCAGCGCGATGCCTTCGGCAGCCGGGCGCCCGGCGCTCGCTGTGCGCGCCAGCAGATCCCCGCCGAGGCCCGTGCCGATCGCGATCGCCAGCGTGTTCGCGATCTGCATCGTCGCGGAGACCTCTCCCTCGTGGCCGGCGGGCGCCGATTCGAGGATCGCAAGCGTTGCGACCGGGTACGCGACGCCGATGCCGAGGCCCGCGAGCGCCCAGAACGCGACGGCCGAGGGCGGCGGAACCGCCGGCAGCAAGACGGCGCAGGCTCCCGCCACGCCGGCGAGCTGCGCGCCCAGCCCCGCGCGCAGGAGCGTGCGGCGAGCGATGCGCCTCGCCGCACGCGCCTGCAGCCAGGAGCCTGCCGTCCAGGCGAGCGAGCCCGCGGTGAGCGATGCCGCCACCAGGGCCGTGCCCGTGTCGCGGATCTGAGTGAGCGCCAGCGGCAGAAAGGCCTCGGCGGCGAAGAAGGAGAAGTTCACGAGCGCGAGCACCGCGATGGCGGCGGGCAGGCCCTCGCGTGCGGTCAGGGTGCCCCGTGGCAGCAAACGCAGGAGTGAGCGCAGCGCGAGCAGAGCGCCCGCGCCAGCGAGTGCGATCGATGCTGCGAGCGCAGCGCTGCGTATCCCGAGAAGTGTCAACGCAACACCAGAAGCCAGCAGTGCGGCGTCTCGCACCATGGTGTTGCCGCTGCGCGCTGCGTCCGGGGCAGGCACGCCGAGCTTGCGCAAGCCCACGAAGGCGAGCCCGCCGAACGCCAGCGTCGCCGGCACGAGGCCGAGAAAGACGAAGCGCCAGCCCAGCCTCGCCGCGACCGCCGCAGCGAGCGCAGGCCCAAAGAGAGCCGGCACCACCCACGCGCTCGAAAGAAGCGCCATCATGCGCGGCTGCGCCTCGAGCGGGTAGCCGCGCGCCACCGCGACGTAGGCGACGGACGAGAGCGCAGCAGCCCCCGCACCCTGGAGCGCGCGGCCCGCGACCAGCACCTCCATCGAGTGCGCCAGCCCCGCGACCGCGAGGCCGCCAGCGAAGCACGTCACCCCGACGGAAAACGGCAGACCGGGACCGAGCCGGTCTGCCGCCCGGCCCGCCAGCGGAATGCCCGCGAGGTTCGCGAGCATGAAAGCCGTGAAGGCCCAGCCGTACCACGAAAGCCCGCCGATCTCCGCAACCGTTTCGGGCAGGATCGTCGCCACGGCCATCGCCTCGAAGGCTGCGACCGAGACCGTGAGCACGAGCCCGAGCGTGAGGGCACGGCGATCCGGAGCGGATGCGGGTGTGAGCATGTGGGTCTGATGCCCGTCGTGCGAGAGGAGATGCCGGGGAGCCTAGGACGTGGCGGTCCGTGCCCCGTCCCCCTTCGATAGGTTGACACGTAACGGGTAGAGAAACCCTCCGAGAGGAGGGGGCGAGATGTCGAGGAAGACGAGTCGAGGGCAGCGGAACCCGTCTCTTTGCTCACAGACCCAGCTCGCCATCCACTCTCGGCGTGATGATGGGCAGCCCTTCCAGCCCCGCGGCGACGCAGTCGGGGCAGCGCCAGTGCGTCATCTGCCACCACGCCGCACGGGCTCGCTGGCAGACTGGGCATC
>CAYOIG010000525.1:0-7009 GCA_964403915.1 uncultured Myxococcaceae bacterium | reverse complement strand
ACGATCAGCGCCGCGATCGCATCGTGGGCGCAGCCGGTCTCTTCGTGCCCGCGGCGGCCGGCGTCGATCCGCTCGGCCCCGGGTGGCGCGAGCGCCAGCAGCTCGGGTGCGGCGAGGGCATCGAAGACGACGACGTCGGCCAAGCGCAGGGCCTGTGCGCCGCGCAGCGTGATCAGGCCGGGGTCTCCCGGCCCGGCGCCGACCAGCAGCACCCTGCCCCGCTTCGTCACGCGCCGGGCTCCGCCGTCACGTTCCGCTGCTTCGCGCGAAGCGAGGCCAGGATCGCAGCACCGCCGGCCGCGAGCACGCGCTCCGCCGCCTGCTCTCCGGCCGCCGCAGGGGTCGACCCCGGGGCCTCGGCCTCGCCCCGTGCCACGGCGCTGCCATCCTCGAGCGCCACGAGCCCCCGAAATGCGATGCGACCATCGGCCCCGCACTCGGCGAGCCCCGCCAGCGGCACGTTGCAGTCGCCCTCGAGGCGCGCGAGAAAGGCGCGCTCCGCCGCCAGCGTCGAGGCGGCCACCGAATCGTCGATGGCCGCGAGGTCGCGGGCCAGCGCCTCTCCGGCGCGGGCCTCCACGGCGAGCGTGCCCTGGCCGAGGGCCGGGAGCAGCGTCTCCACGGCGATTCGCTCCGCGATGTGCGCGCCGAGGCCGAGCCGATCGAGACCGGCGCAGGCGAGCACCACGGCGTCGAGCCCTTCGCTTTCGAGTTTTCGCAGCCGCGTCGGCACGTTTCCGCGCAGCGGCTCGATCACGAGATCGGGCCGCAGCGCGCGGAGCTGGGCGCCGCGGCGCGCGCTCCCCGTGCCGACGCGCGCACCGCGCCGCAGCGCTGCGATGCTGCCGCCGGGCTCACGCGTCACCAGTGCGTCACGCGGGTCTGCGCGCTCGGGGAAGGCCGCGAGCACGAGCCCGGGCGCGAGCGCTGCCGGAAGATCCTTCGCACTGTGCACCGCCACGTCTGCGCGGCCCTCCCGCAGCGCCTCCTCGATCTCCTTCACGAACAGGCCTTTGCCGCCGACGTCGGCGAGCTTCACGTGCTGGAGCCGGTCTCCGCTCGTGGTCACGATCACGAGCTCGGTCCGGACGCCGAGCGCCGTCTCGATCCGCCCCGCCACCCAGCGTGCCTGGGCGAGGGCGAGGTCGCTCCCGCGTGTAGCGACACGAACGAGCGTCACTCGTCGCCGTCCCCGGGCGCATCGTCGAGCCCGAACAGGGCGCGGGCCGCCTCGAGGTGGGCGAAGCCCTCCTCACGCTCGGCCTGGCCGCGCAGCCGCGACACGGGAGCGTGCAGTAGCTTGTTCACGATCGCGCGCGTCATCACCTCCACGCCCTCGCGCTGCGCCTCGTCGAGGCCGAGACGTCCGGCGCTCTTCTCGACCTCCGCCGCCCGGATGCTCTCGGCGCGAGACTTGAGATCGCGGATCGTCGGCACGGCCTCGAGCGCAGCCAGCCAGCCGTCGAAGCGCTGCTGCTCCTCGAGCACGATCGCCTCCGCACGAACGGTCTCGCGGCGCCGCTCCTCGGCATTCGAGGCGGCGGCCTCGGCGAGATCGTCGAGGTCGTAGAGGTAGACGCCGTCGAGAGCGTTCACGGCCGGATCGACGTTGCGCGGAACGCCGATGTCGATCACGAAGAGAGGGCCGGTGCGCTCCCGCAGCGCGGCACTCACCACGGCGGCGGTGAGGATCGGCGCATCGCCGCCGATGCAGGAGAGCACGATGTCCGCGTGTGGCAGCAGCGCCGGAATCTCTGCCAGGCCATGGGCGGTGGCACCAAAGCGCTCGGCCAGCTCCGTCGCATGCGCCCGCGTGCGGTTCGCCACCCGCACCGCCGCGAGGCCGTCCTGGCGCAGCGCTTCGAGGGCGATCTCGATCATCTCGCCGGCGCCGATCAGAAGCGCCGACTTCTCGGACAGATCCTCGAAGATCTGCCGTGCGAGATCGACCGCCACCCGCGCCACGGAGACCGGCCGCTGGGCGATCCGCGTCTCGCGGCGCACGCGCTTCGCGGTGGCGAAGGCGCATTGGAACAGGCGCGTCAGGATCGCGCCGCAGGCCGCGGCCTCGCGGGCCGCGCGATAGGCTTCCTTCATCTGGCCGAGGATCTGGGGCTCGCCCACCACCATGGAATCGATGGACGACGCCACACGCAGCACGTGGCGCATGGCGTTGGCGTCCTGAAGCTCGTAGAGCATGTCGTCGAGGCCCCGGCCATCGGCGGCGGCCGGCAGGGCATCGCCGCCGAGCTCGCGTCGGAAGAACGAGCGCAGCCGCAGGCGCGCGGCGTCGGGCCTGCGCGTGAGCGCGATCACCTCCACCCGGTTGCAGGTGGAGACCAGCACCGCCTCCTCGATCTCGTCCCCGGCGACGAGCTTCGTGAGCAGCGGGCCCGGCTCCGAGACGGCGAAGCGCTCGCGCACCTCGATCGGCGCCGTGCGGTGGTTGAGGCCGAGCAGCAGCACCCTCACGCCAGAAGGCTCACGCCGATCACGGCAAAGAACAGGAAGACGAAGCCGGCGATGGCCGCGACGGCCGCACGGCGACCGCGCTGGCGGCCGCCGAAGCGCGCGACGGCGAGTGCGGCGTAGACCGCCCAGGCCAGCACCGACCAGGTCTCGTGGGCCGATCCCGTCCACGCCCGGCCGCTCTCGCTCGCAACCCAGAGCACGCCCGTCGCGACGCCGAGCGTGAGCAGCAGGAAGCCCACGGCCAGCGAGACGCGGTTCACGCGATCGAGGGCCTCGAGGGAAGGCCAGCGTGGTCGCATGCGGCGGTGGAGCTTGAGGCTGCGGTCCACCAGCAGGAACAGGCAGCCGGCCACGCCGGCGACACCGAGCAGTGCGAGCCCGGTGCTCGCGAGCAGGACGTGCAGGTGCGGCCAGGAGGAGGCGGCGCCAACGAGCGGTGCGGCCTCGGAATGCGGGAGGCGCAGCGCCGCGAAGAACGTCCCCACGAAGGCTGCGGGCGCCACGAGGCCCACCAGCGCGGCGAGCCTCGCACGGCGCAGCAGCCCCAGCACGAAGAGCACGGCGATGAGCGCCATGAGCGAGACGGCTGCGGGCAGATCCGTGAGCGGCGGCGGCTGCGGCTCTCGGTGGAAGGCCACGAAGGCGCCCACGTGCACGACCGCTCCTGCCGCCAGCAGCGCCACGGACGCACGCATGCCGCGGGCGGAGGTGAGCGCCACGCCCAGCCAGGCAGCGAGGCCCGACGCGAGGTAGAGCGCCGCCGTCACCTGGAGCAGATCCGTCATCATGCGCCGGACGCCTCCCGCCGCGCGGCCAGTCGCGCCATCTGCTCGGCGATGCGGGCGGCGTCGCTGACCTGCTCGAAGACGCGGTAGGCGGGCTCGCCCCAGAGCACGAAACGGATCTCGTCCAGCGTGGTCTCTCCGGCGAGGTGCGCGCGCGCCTCCTCCAGAAGCACCTCCGCGCAGCGCTGGAGCGGAAAGCCGGCGATGCCCGCGCCGATGGCCGGCACCGCAATCGTACGGCAGCCGTGCTCGCACGCGAGCGCGAGGCTGCGCCGGAACGAGGAGCGCACGCTCTGCTCGTTGGCGCCTCCGCCGGGCGGCATGCTGGCCGCATGGATCACCCAGCGCGCAGCGAGACGCCCCGCGCCGGTGATCGCCGCCTCGCCGACCGCGATCGGCCCATGCCGGTGGCACTGCGCCTGGATCTCGGGCCCGCCACGCGCGGCGATCGCGCCCGCCACTCCGCTGCCGAGCACGAGCGCACTGTTGGCGGCGTTCACGATCGCGTCGGCACTCTCCGCCGCGATGTCCCCTTCGCGCAGCACGATGCGGCCCTTCACGGCTGGCTCCTCCCCGCGGCCGGGCCTAGGCACACGGCCCGAAGAGCTCCTCCTCGACGAGCTCGCACAGGGTATGCCCCACCACGATGTGAGCCTCCTGGATGCGCTGCGTATCGTCCGAGGGCACCACGATCGCGACGTCGACCGCCGGCGCGAGCTTGCCGCCACCGCGGCCGGTGAGCGCGATGGTTCGCAAACCGCGCTCGCGGGCCTCGCGCACCGCCGCGAGCACGTTCGGCGACTGCCCGGACGTGGAGATGGCCAGCGCGGCATCGCCCGCGCGACCGTGCGCACACACCAGGCGCGCGAAGACGTGCTCGAAGCCGTAGTCGTTGCCGAGGGCGGTGAGGTCGGAGCTGTTGGTCGTGAGTGCGATCGCCGAAAGCGCGGCGCGTTCGCGCCGGAAGCGTCCGGTCAGCTCGCCGGCGATGTGCTGTGCGTCGGCCGCGGAGCCGCCATTGCCGAACAGCAGCAGCCGCCCGCCCGCCCGAAAAACCCCGGCGAGGACGGCGGCCGCGGCAGCGATCTCCGAGGCCGCAGCCCCGGCGAGCGCGCGCTGCACGGCAGCGCTCTGCTCGAGGATCTCTCGCACCCGCTCCTGCGCGGCGGCGGCCGCTTCGTGACGTCGCTGCTCCACCCGCCCCCCGAGCCGGACAAATCCGATGAAACCGTTGGAAAAACGCGAGGATATGCCGCTCGGCACCAGTCTACCCAGCGCCCCCCGGCGCCGCAACGCGAGAGGCCGGCGTCTGCCGCGGCGCTGCTAGCATCGCATCATCGAGCGGTCGCCTCTCGCGCCCGCCCCGGAGGAGCACGGAGCCCATGGGCAAGATGCTGGACGTGACGGATCGCGACTTCGAGAAGGAGGTTCTGCAGTCGACGCTTCCCACCGTGATCGACTTCTGGGCCGAGTGGTGCGCGCCGTGCCGCCAGATCAAGCCGATTCTCGAAGATCTCGCCGTGCGCTACGACGGCAAGATCAAGATCGTCAAGCTCAACGTGGACGAGAACCCGCAGACCATGACGAAGTACGGAATACGGTCGATTCCGACGCTGCTCGCTTTCAAGGACGGCGTCGTGGTGCAGCAGGTGCAGGGTGCGCGGCCGAAGGCGTATTTCGAGGAGATGGTCGAGGGGCTGCTGAAGTAGGCCCCGTTCGCGGTCAGCCCGGAAGCTCGCCCCGGCCGGCGGCCGCGACGGCGCCCGGTGGCGTGAAGAAGCGCACCGGCCAGCAGCGCCGCACGGCCGTGCGATAGAGGAAGGGGTCGGGGTTCGTCACGACCGGGTGCCCGACGAGATCGAGCAGCGGCACGTCGGTAATCGAGTCGGTGTAGAACCAGCTCTTCGCCAGATCGATCCCCTGCTCCTCGAGGAACTGCTGCAGCCAGTAGATCTTGCCTTCCTCGAAGCAGATGGGCTCGATCACGCGTCCCGTGAACCGACCCTGCTCCACCTCGAGGCGGGTGTAGAGGTAGTGCTTGATGCCGAGCTGCTCGGCCAGCGGCCGGACCACGAACTTCGTCGCCCCAGAAACGATCGCCACCACGTGGCCCGCCGCCTGGTGCTCCTTCACGAGCTGCTCGGCTTCGGGATAGATCGTCGGCGCCACCCGCTCGCGGAACCAGCGGTTCGCCTCGCGCGTGAGCGTGCGCTCGGACTGGCCCTCGAACTGAGCCATCATGCTCCGCGTCCACGCCCGGATGTCGAGCAGCCCGGCCTTGTACTGCAGATAGGCGCCGAGGCCGGAGAGCAGCTCCCAGTTCGAGATCTCGCCGCGCTGATAGCGGTACTTCATGTAGAGCGTGCCGGAGTTCTCGGCGATCAGCGTCTTGTCCATGTCGAAGAAGGCGCCGGCACGGGGACGCGGGCGGACGGGAATGGCGCTCGGCATCCCCTCAATCTAGAACATGAAGCGGCGCATCGAGACATTGAGCAGGAGCCCCACGCAGATCAGGCTCGCGATCAGGGACGAGCCCCCGTACGAGAACAGCGGGAAGGTCACGCCGATCACCGGGGCGAGACCGAGCACCATGGCGATGTTGATCAGCGCCGGCCAGAACAGGGCGCCGACCACGCCGACCGCGAGCATGGCGCCAAAGCCGTCCTTCGAGCGGCGGGCGACCACCAGCCCCCAGAGCAGGAGCGCGAGGTAGAGCCCGAGCACGATGGCGCTGCCGGCGAAGCCCCACTCTTCGGCGAGCACCGAAAAGATGAAGTCGGTGTGCTGGGTCGGGAGAAAGCGGAGCTGCGTCTGCGTTCCCGCGAGGTAGCCCTTGCCGAGCAGCCCGCCCGACCCGACCGCGATCTTCGACTGGATCGCCTGATAGCCCGACGCCAGCGGATCGCGGCCGGGGTCGATGAAGTCGAGGATGCGCTTGCGCTGGTACTCGGCCAGCACGAACGACCACAGGCCCGCAAGGCCTGCGGCCGCCGCCAGCGCCACGCCGGCCCAGGCTCGCCACGGGATGCGCAGGAAGGGGAGATACGTGGCGCCGACGAGAAGCGTGAGCAGCGCGACGCCCATGTCCTTCTGCAGCACGATGAGGCCGACCGGCAGCGCGATCACGAGGCCGGGCCGCCACAGATCGCGCAGGCGCCGGATCTCCTGCGGAGGGTGGCGATGGAAGGTCCAGGCCAGCGCCATGATGAGACCGACCTTCGCGAACTCCGACGGCTGCAGCCGAACGGGGCCGAAGCTCAGCCAGGAGCTGTTGCCGCGCGTCATCGGCGCCAGCACCAGGGTGGAGGCCAGCAGCAGGTTGCTCGCGAAGTAGGCCGGGAGCGCGAGACGCTCGAGGCGGCGAGGATCGAAGAGCAGCGCGAGCGCCAGGCCGACCGCGCCGAGGCCCACCGAGAGAAGCTGGCGGCGGACCTCCGGCGACAGATCCCCCGACGCCGTCCCGTGGGTGGCCGAGACGAGATTCGCGATCCCCATCGACACCAGCGCGGCCGTGAGCAGCAGCAGCAGCCAGTCGAAGTTCTGCAGCAGCCGGCGGCTAGTCGCGGGCATCGCCACCTCCGCCCGTTGCCTCGGGGGCCGGGCCTTGCGGCTCCGGCCCGGCGTCTTCGGCCGCGGCGCCCGCGGCGTCTTCGATCACCGGATCCTCTTCGTCGTCGCGCGGCGCATGGCCGGTCACGAACGCTTTCGGCGGCGGTACCACGCCCTTCTTCTCGAAGTACTTCGCGAGCACC